>JAPLJL010000157.1 GCA_026388615.1 Pseudomonadota bacterium
AGTTATCAGTTTCATTGGGAAAGGGTGTTTATAAGTTTTTATTCTATCCTATATTTTATCAACAGTTAATCACCCCTTAAGATCTTTGGTAATTCTCTCAATGGTCATACTGAGCTGGATATTTTCCTCGATCTGTTTCTGAACTGTCTTGGTGGCATGAATGACCGTGGAATGATCTTTCCCCCCAAATTTATTTCCGATCTCCGGGAAGGAAGCATTGGTCAACTTGCGGGAAAGGTACATGGCGATCTGCCGGGGCACGGTAAAGGTTTTCAGCTTGCGGGCGGACTTCAAATCGCTGATTTTCAGGTTGAAATGGGTGGCCACCGCTTTTTGAATGGATTCAATGGAAACCGGAATTCCCTCGCTGTGGGAAGAAATGTTTTTAAAAACCTTCTTGGCGAAATCCAGGTTTATCTCGCTGTTATAAAAGCTCGCGAAGGCCTTGATCCGGATCAGGGACCCCTCCAACTCCCGGATGTTGGAGGAAGCGGTATTAGCCAGGAACAGAGCCACATCGTCGGGAAGCGTGATCCCGTTAGTATCCGCTTTTTCTTTCAGGATGGCGATTTTGACCTCGATCTCGGGGGGCTGAATGTCCGCGATCAGGCCCCACTCAAAGCGGGAACGCAGTCTTTCATCCAGGTCTTCCATCTCCTTGGGAAAACGGTCGCAGGTGATCACGATCTGTTTCCGGAGGCTGTAGAGCGAGTTGAAGGTGTGGAAAAACTCCTCCTGGGTTCTTTCCTTGCTGGCGATGAACTGAATGTCATCCAGGAGCAGAACATCGCAGTTGTCCCGGTACTTGGAGCGGAAATCCGACATCTTCTCATAGCGGATGGAATTAATCATTTCGTTTACGAAATGCTCGGCGGGGATAAAAATCAGACGGGAATCGGAGAAAATCTTGAGGATGCGGTGGCCGATCGCGGTTAGGAGATGGGTTTTGCCCACCCCCACCCCTCCGTAGAGGAAAAGGGGATTGTAGTTGCCACCCGGGTTTTCCGAAACGGCCAGGGAGGCGGCGTGGGCGAACTGGTTGCTGGGCCCGACCTTGAATTTTTCGAAAGTGTAGTTGGAGTCGAGAATATACCCGGGGGTTTTCACCGTGCGGAGGGTTTTCTTCCGTTCCGCCGGACCTTCCGGCTTGACCACCACCGTGAACTGGATCGGCTTGCGGGCGACCTGGCTCAGGCTGGTGCTGATGAAAGAGCGATAGTTTTCCTCGATCCACTCCTTCTGAAACTGGTTCTTCACCTCCAGGACGAAATTATCTTCCCGGAGTTCCAGGGGACGGCTCTGATCAAACCAGACATCGAAGTTTTCCGCCCCGATCTTCTCCCGAAGGGATTCCTTGCTTTTTTCCCAGATCGTCTTGTGCATGTTAATTTACCCGTCGCCGTTCATCCTGATTTTTTCCAAACCCGGGTCGGGTGGCCCACCTCTCAGTCAAGAAGGGTGGGGCTTTCTCTCCCGGCTTTCTCCGATAAATTCACCGATAGCGGTCTCTGGTCCGTCGGTGGAAAGTCATTTTACGTCTTAAACAGAATTATCCACAGCTGTGGATAACTTCAAACCGCCAGTCGGAGGTGATTTTAAGTTGAATAATCTATCACGATAAAATAAGATTTCAAGAGCCCGGGAATAAAAATTTTTCCTCCCGTGATCTTGACAATAAAGCGGGGGAAGTCGTTATTATAGAGAGTAAATTTTTACGAGGAAAGAGGAAAAATGAAGAGAACCTACCAGCCTCATAATCTCAGGCGACTCAGAACGCACGGCTTTTTGTCGCGGATGGCGACCCCGGGCGGAAGGAAAGTACTCAGCCGCCGCCGGGCTAAGGGCCGGAAGCGATTGTCCGTCCAGGCTAATCGCGACAAGTAGTAGGGGAAAGCAAACAATCTCCACCCCAGCCAGGAAGAGTAAAAGCCGGGAGATCAGGGACGTGATTACGGGAGGGAATCGTCTCCGGATGGTCCCCCTGACATTTATTTTCCAGCCCGGAACCGCCGAGGTCAGGGCAGTGGTGATCGGCCGCCGGCAAGTCCAAAGTGCGGTCCGGCGCAACCGGATCCGTCGGAGGATCCGGGAACTGCTGCGACTGCATCCGGCCTGGTTCGCGGGGAGTCTGAACCTGGTGATCCGGGCCGGAGAGGGAAGTGAGCAGCTCGGGTTTCGGAGATTGGAGGCACTTTTGGAGCAGGCGGGGAAGAAGATCGGCCGGAAGGTCAGCCGGGATGAATAAAATGGCGGAGGCGGGCAAAAAGGTCCTGCTTGGCCTGATCCAGTTTTATCAGATCTTTCTTTCCCCGGTTTTTCCTCCGGCCTGCCGGTATTATCCCACCTGCTCCGAATACGCCCGGGAAGCGATCGTCACCCGGGGGATCTGGACGGGACTCTGGCTCGCTCTCCGTCGGGTCTTAAGGTGCCATCCCTGGAGCCGGGGGGGATACGATCCGGTCCGAAAGGCCGGCTAAGGATTAAAGACCAACCAAGACCAACATGGAAAAAAAAGCCATCATTGCGGTAGTGCTTTCCCTCCTGGTAGTTTTTCTCTACCAGATATTTTTTCTGAGTAATCCGAAGAATAACCCGAAAAGCCAGGCCGGTCCAGCCGAAGTGGTCACGGAAAAGGCCCCGGTGCCCATCGTCCGGGAGGCCTTGTCCCCCCCGAAGTTCGTCTCGGAGAAAACCGTGGGCCGGAGCCTGCGGATCTCCGGAGACCTGATCGAGATGGAAATCGACCTGACCGGGGCCAGAATCCGAACTCTCGCCCTCGAGAAATACCGCAAGCAGGTCAAGCCGGGATCGCCCCCGGTTAACCTGGTTGACCTGACCGGGGGCGGGGGATACCTCCCCGTCAACTTCCTGAACGAGCAGGAGGAGACCGGGGACTTCGCGGTGAAATACACATACCCGGCGGACGAAATCCGCATGGTCGGAGAAACCAAGGTTATTCTGGAACCCGAGGATCAGAAGGGCGGCATCCGGGTCTACCAGTTCCACCCGGGATCCTACCTCTGGGAGGTGGGCTATGCCGGGAGCGCGACCGGGAACACCTCGCTCTCGGTGGTAACGGAAAGCCAGATGCTCAAGGGCAAGTGGGGAAGCTACCAGGAAGAAAGCACTTTCACCGAAGCCGTGGCCCTGATCAACCGGGACGTGAAACGCTTTCCGCTCGATAAACTTTCCTCCACGCAGATCTTCCCGGAGGGAGTCCGCTGGGCGGGGTTTGATAACAAGTATTTTATAATCGCCTTCATTCCGCCGCCGGGATCGACCCTCCGGATCAGCCGAAGGCAGGATGCCCAGGGGGAACGGGCGGTGATATATCTCAAGATGCCGCCGGGGGAAAGCCGCCTGTCGGTTTTCAGCGGGCCGAAGGACATGGATATTCTGGCCTCCGCCGGCGTGGAGCTGGAGCGGGCCATCAATCTGGGGTGGTTCGGGCCCATCGCCCGGCCGCTCCTGGCCCTCCTGAAGTGGCTCAATCGCGGGGTGAAAAATTACGGGATCGCCATCATTCTCCTGACGGTGCTGATCAAAATCCTTTTCTATCCCTTCACCCAGATCAGCATGAAATCGATGAAAAAGATGCAGGTGGTCCAGCCCAAGCTCAAGGAAATCCAGGAAAAATACAAGGGGGACAAGGAGCGCCTCAGCCGGGAAATGATGAGCCTCTACAAGCAGGAGAAAATCAACCCCGCCAGTGGGTGCCTGCCCATCCTCATCCAGATTCCCATTTTCATCGCCCTCTACCAGGCCCTGATGTATTCGATTGAGCTCCGGCACGCGCCCTTTTTCCTCTGGGTCAACGACCTCTCCGCGCCCGAGCACCTATTGGACATCCCGATCCTGGGGATTACGATTCCCCTCCGGCTTCTTCCCCTGCTCATGGGCGGGAGCATGTATCTCCAGCAGAAACTCTCTCCCCAGGTGGGGGATCCGCGCCAGGCCCAGATCATGATGTTGATGCCGTTGATTTTTACCTTCATGTTCTGGGGCTTTCCCGCGGGCCTGGTGATCTACTGGCTGGTGAACAATGTCCTTTCCATCGCCCAGCAGTTCTGGGTCAACCGCACGATTGCGAACGAGGCCCAGAAACCGCGGAACCTGAAGGTGAGGAAAAAGGCTTGAGCGAGCAACCCGAAGTAATCCTGGAAAATATCCTTCGCCTGATGGGTTTCCCCGCCCCGGTCCGGCGCGAGGACCGGGAAGGGGAAACCCATCTTCAGATCAGCTCCGAGGAGGGGATCCTGATCGGGCGGAAGGGCAGGACCCTGGAAGCGCTCGAGTGGATCATCCGGGTGGGCGTCGGGGGTGAGACCGCCGTCCGGGTGGATTGCAGCGGTTACCGGGAGCGGCAGAAGCAGCAGATCGAGGAAATGGCCTTCCGGGCCATTGTCCAGGTCAGACAACGGCAGGAACCCGTGACCCTGGGACCGTATTTACCGGCGGAGAGAAGAATAATCCACCAGCTCGTGAGCAAGGAAGAAGGGATGAAAACCGAGAGCGAAGGGGAAGGCTGGGAAAAACTGGTGCACATCATTCCCGATTAGCAATTATTGAAAAGTGAGGATGGATTGAAACGGGCGGGACGGAGAATCTGCGGCTGGGCCGGGATAATTTTACTCGCGTTCCTCTGGGGATGCTCGAGTGATACCCGGATTTGTCAGCCGGTTCCGGCCGATTACAGCCGGCTGGAATATCCCTTGGGAACCACCTGGTTTAACCAGACCATCGTGGTGGCGAGCTCCAACGCCCGGGGGATTTACTGCTCGGCGTTTCTGACCCTCTTTTCCCGGGACCGCGAGCAAAAGACGGTAATCCCGCTGGTCTTCGATCGGAAAAATTATTCTTACCTCGGGGAAGTCAAGGCCGACCCCACCCGGGGTTTCCTCTATCTGACCGACAGATTGCAGGACAGCCTCCTGGTTTTCCGGATCGAAGGCGAAGGCCTGCGGTTTGTCCGGGCGATCCCCATCAGCGGCGAGGCCAGTGAAAAGGGACGGGGGGGATCCGACCCGTTCGGCCTGGATATCAACCCCGGGGACGGGACGGTCGCGGTGACGGCGACCGGATCGGGAGACGTGATTTTTTATAACGCCGGAGCGGACAGCGAGATCGGCCGGGTCGCCCTCGGCTCGGTTTATCCCATCCGGGTCCGCTTTAATCCCGGCGGCGATCACGCCTGGGTGACTCCCGACAGCGGGAACTACATATATCTCCTCAGCCTCTCTCCCCCGGCACTGCAGTCATATTTTGCCGGGCTGAGCCCGGGGACCGTGCCGGTAATGGGGGCCCGGGCTCTCTGGGTCGGAGCAGAAGGGGTTTATGTCGCCGCCGGTTCACCCCAGGCCCTCCTCTATTTCCACCCGACCACGGGTCTCGAAGGGGCCATCGCCCTGGGTGAGGGGGTATATCCGTTTGACCTGGAAAGTCAGGACTCCCGTTTCTTCCTGAGTTCCCCGAAACGCAACGAAATCTGGGTTCTGG
>JAPLJL010000390.1 GCA_026388615.1 Pseudomonadota bacterium
ATTGATTTAGTCAGGGATCTAAATCTAACCTTAGATTTTCAAAGAAATCTTTGTTATTAATGGACAATGATTAATTATCTTCGTTTGATTTCATCGATTCCGATTGTTCACTCCAACCCTTAACCCATTTTAAATTATGAATAAATACACTGTTCCTCTCTCGCAGATCTCGGTTAAGGATATCGCCCTCGTGGGAGGGAAGGGGGGCAATCTGGGCGAACTGGCCCGGGCCGGGTTCCCCGTCCCCGACGGTTTCTGTATCCGGATGATCGCCTTCGAGGATTTTCTCGAAAAAAACCTTCTCCCCACGAAAATCAACGAGATCCTCAGCCGCATTGATTTTACCGATCTCTCCGACCTGGAGGTCAAAACCCAAACTATCCGGGAGCTTGTCTCCACGGCCCCGGTCCCCCCGGAAATCCGGGATGAGATCCAGTCAGCCTACCGAAGCCTGGGCCGCACTGACCAGCTTCCCCTGGTCGCGGTCCGCTCTTCGGTCGGGACCAAGGACCTTTCCCGGAGTTCTTTCCCCGGCCAGATGGACACCTATTACGGGGTCAAGGGAGAGGATGAACTCATTCAGCAGGTGGTGAAGTGCTGGGCTTCCCTGTTTACCTCCCGCGCCACCCTGGCCCGCCACAAGCTTTCCCTGGACCATTCCGTGGTTTTTATCGCGCCAGTGGTCCAAATGATGGTGCCGGCGGATGCGGCCGGGGTGGTTTTTACCGCGCACCCTTTAACCGGGCGAACCGAGGAGATGCTTATTAACGCCAGCTTCGGCCTGGGTGAATCTGTGGTCTCCGGAAAAGTCCGGCCGGACCAGATCGCGGTTCAAAAAAGCGACCTCGCGATTCAATCCGAGGAGATCGGGGAAAAACCAATCAAGATCGTTCTGGACCTGGAAAAGGGCAAGGGCAGCAAGGAAATCCCGGTGGAGGAAAAGCTTCGGTGCGAACCCTGTCTATCTCAGGACCAGATCCGGAACCTGGCCGGGATCTGCCTGAAAATAGAGGCACATTATGGCCAGCCCCAGGATATTGAATGGGCCAGGGTGGGGGAGGAAATCTTCATCCTGCAATCCCGCCGGATCGCGGCGGTGAAAAGGGAAAAACCGGAGGAAGAAAAACTTCCCGCCGAATGGGTTTCGGAATTCGACACCCCGATTGATCCCCGCTTCGCGGAATACACCTCGGCCAATATCAGCGAGGTGCTGCCGGGGGTGCTCACTCCCTTTACCCTCTCCGGAATGATCGGCCTCGAGACCGGCTGGCGTTTGCCCAACCTGGAACTCGGGCTTTTCGAACTTCCGCCCAATCCCCCCACCTATATTTTTATCGGTTTTTTTTATGGGCGGGCGCACCTGAATATTTCCACCTTCCGGAAGATGACCGCGCAGATTCCCGGAGCTTCGGCGGCCGAGTTCGACCGGCCCATTCCGGGAATGGGGAAGGAAGCGCCCCGGGAGCCGTGGTGGCAAGAGGTGCGCAAATATGTCCGGCTTCCGGGCTTCGTTTTTCGGGCTATCCGGTTCGAAAAGGAAGTTCCGGGACGGGCACGGCGCTGGCGCGACGAGGTCTTTACCCGGATCGCGGAGGAAAAGAAACGGAACATCCATGAGATTCCTGTAGCCGAGCTGGCCGACCGCATGGAAGCGGCGCGGGAGGAGGGAGCCCAGGTCCTCGGTGTACATATCGCCGCCAGCCAGCTGGCTGTCGCCTACTTCGAGGGTTTAAGAAAACTCACCGCCCGCTGGCTC
>JAPLJL010000329.1 GCA_026388615.1 Pseudomonadota bacterium
TTTCTAGTTTCTAGTTTCTGGTTTCTGGTCTCTGGTTCAAAACTTCATATCTTTAAAATCTTCATTCCTAACTAGAGACAAGAGACTGGAGACTTCCAACTGGTTTTTGTTTTATTTGTTTTAACTCGAAACCCGAAACTAGAAACCCGAAACCATTGAAAGCAACGCTTTCAATGAACTGGTTTGTGAGCTGCCGCCGGTTTCCGGCAGGTCGAGCAGACGAAGTTGCCTCGGAGCTCGCGGTCACCGTTTTCCCCCTTGACGGTCAGATCCAAGACCATGGGCTTTCCGCAATCGGCGCAGCGGTAATTCTGGTCGATCCCCAGGCTCTGGGCCAGGCTAGGGGCGTCGAGCACGGTCTCGATGATTTCGATCCGGAAATGCCGTTCCGGGGTCTTCTTCAATAAGGTCTGGACCTTCGAAATCATCTCGCTCAGGTTGGCTTTTCCCTTCACCAGGAAATCATTGGCCCCCATGAGCATGGCTTTTTTAACCTCTTCGGGCTGGTCATGGGCCGAGACCACCAGGATCGGGATCCTGGTGGTGAGAGAATCCGCCCTGATCTTCCAGATCGCCTCGTAGCCTTTCATTTTGGGGAGCATTAAATCCATGATGACGAGATCGGGTTTATGCTTCTTCAGTATCTCCATCCCTTCCTCACCGTCGGCGGCGACGCGGACGACAAACTTTTCCTGTTCCAGGATCTTCTGGTAGAGCTCCGAAAAAAATCTGTCGTCCTCAAAGACCAGGATTTCCGGGGCTTTCTTTTCTCCCGATTCCTCCCCGCCCCGGCCCTGGTAGAGAAGCTCCTTGATTTTGTCGACCACTTCGTTCAACCTCGATTTCCCCTTCACCAGGTAGGCATCGGCTCCCATACCCTTTACTTTCTGGATGTCCTCAAACTGATCCCGGGCCGAGAGAACCAGAATCGGCACCCGGGCGAACCGCGCGTCCGCCCGGATTCGATGAATGGCTTCCATCCCGTTCATCCCGGGCATCATCAGGTCCATGACAATCAGGTCGGGGCGGGACGTTTCCAGGGACTGCAGGCACTCCTCCCCGCCGGTGACCATCCGCACCTCTAATTTTTCCATTTCCAATTTTCTTTGGTAAATCTCGCGGGTATACTGGTTGTCTTCCACCATCAGGATTTTCGCCATTTTCGTTCTCCTTTAGTTTAGGGTCGGAGCCGGAAGCCGGGACGGGAGAACCCCGGTGTGTTCCTCCCGGTTTTCCGCGCTGGAAAAAGTAAAATCCACCGGCAGTTCTACGGTAAACGTGCTGCCGGCCCCGGGCCGGCTCTCCACGCTGATCCGGCCGTTCAGGAGCCGGACATAGTCTTTCACGATGGCCAATCCCAGCCCCAACCCTTTTTCCGCCTGCTCCGCCTGGTTATTAACCCGGTAAAATTTGTCGAAAATGAAAGGCTGATCCGTTTCCGCGATCCCGATCCCGGTATCGGAGACCGCGACCACCGCCCCGGTGGAATCCAGGCTGGGGGCGGCCAGGATCTCGATCCCGCCTTTGCGGGTGTATTTGACCGCGTTGGAGAGAAGATTGATTAAAATATATTTAAGCCGGTTCGGATCGGTCGTAAGCAAAGGGGTTTTCTCATTATATTTAATTTCGATCCCGAGCCCCTTCAACTGCGCCAGGGGCTGGACCAGGGGAAGCACTTCCTGAATAAGACTCTTCAGATTGGTTTCGGCCAGGTCGCTCTTCTCGATCTTGCCCTGTTCCAGGCGGGAGGAATGTAAAAGGTAATCCAGCATTTCCCCGATTTCATTGGTATTGATATCCATTTTTCCCAAAACCCGACCGACTTCCTCCGGGATTTCGCCGAACGCGCCTTCCCGGAGCAGGGAGATGTACCCCGAGATGGCGTTGACCGGGGTGCGGACCTCATGGGAGATGATGTTCAGAAGCTCCTTCTGGAATCCGACCGCGATTTCCAGCCTTTGATTGGCGAGCCGGAGATCAAGCGTCCGCTCTTCCACCGATTCCTCCAGCCGGGCGTTGATTTCTTTCAGAGAGAGATTTTTTTCCTCGATCAGCCGCAGGAGCTCGCGGTTGTTGCCCGCCAGCTCGTAATTTTTCCAGGCGCACCTGACCGAACTTCTCAGATCCGCGTTTTCCCAGGGTTTGATAATAAATTTATCCACCCGGCCCCGGTTGACCGCCTGCTCGACAATCCCAAAATCCTGGTGGCCGCTCATGACCATTCGGACCGTATCGGGGGAAATGCCTTTGATTTTCTCGAGAAGTTCCACCCCGTTAGCCCCGTTCATGGTGTAGTCGGTGATAATCAGGAAAATCGGTGTCCCGTCGAACCGGGCGACCGCCTCGTCCGGGCCGGCGGCCGTGATAATTTCATAGCCGTCGGCGGCCAGGGTCCGGCCCAGGACTTTCAGGATCTGCGGATCGTCGTCAACTATAAGAATGATCGGTTTGCCCATGGTTCTCTCCTTTTTTCTTTCTCCTCATTCACATAAGAAGCAAGAAGCGGGCCAAGTGCGGTGAAATCGCGCAATACCCGGGTTCACCGTCGGGGTTGGCAAAACATTAATTCCCCGTCCGGGTCCAATTCCGCGGGTTGATGTTGTGGTTCTTTTTGACCCGGAGGGGGCAAAATATACCGGAGAAAAACCAGTTTCCCTCCGGGCCGTAGGCCCTACCCTCCGGCCTGTAAGCCCTACGGGCTGGAAGCGAGGTCCGGAGGCAGGTTTAAAGTTTTAAGTTCAAAGTTTAAAGTTCAGAAAAAAGAATTGAGAGAAGAGTAAGAAGCAGAGAAAAACGTCATTCCCGTGCAAACGGGAATCCATGCCAATCCCCCTCTATCCCCCTTTTCATAAAGGGGGAAATTTTAATTACCCCTCTTTGTGCAAAGAGGGGATGGGGGAGATTTTCAATTGGTTTTTAATCCGAAATTCTCTTGGCCCCTGGGCCCCATGTTTTGCCTTTCACTCGTCAATCGTAAATCGTCAATCGGCATCTTCACTTGGACCCTCGAACCCTGGGCCTCTTTGCTTTTAACTTGACACTTTAAACCTTGAACTTGAAACTGTTTTCCCCTCGAACCCTGGGACCCTTTTTTTGTTTTGCAAGGCTAAAGCCTTGCCCTACATTTCCCCTGGGACCCTTGGCCCCTTGGCCC
>JAPLJL010000365.1 GCA_026388615.1 Pseudomonadota bacterium
TGGTCAAAGCGATTATGGAACTTCATTTTTTTCTGTTAAAGAAATAGATGGTGCTCCCTATACTAAAACTTATCCTAATTTTCGAGTAATAAGGAATTCAATTAATTGGAATCCTGAGAATATGTTTTATGGTCTTTTATCTATCTCGATGTCACTAAATAATGTGCTTTCATTTTTAACGATATTGAATGGAAAAGAGCCGAATACATGCAAGTTATATAGCTTAGAAAATGATGAAGATTATCATAAACCCTGGGGAAATTCTGTCGGTGCTAAAAGCAGTTCAATGAATGTTGTTATTTCTAAAAATCACATTAGAAGATTCAGTAATGAAGAAATCCTAGAGGAATTAAATAAATTTAGTAAATAATAGAACATTTACTTTCGCAACCTGAAGGTTGCGGCTACCGTTATTTAACCGCAAAGAACTTTTCAACATCCTCAACATCGTTGACCACCGGCATGGGCGGGAGGCTTCTTAGGAAGAATTTCCCGTAGCCCTTGGTGCGCAGGCGCGGGTCGAGAAGGGCGATCACGCCCCGGTCGGTTTTCCGCCGGATCAGGCGCCCCACCCCCTGGCGGAGGAGCAGGACCGCCGCCGGCAGCTGGTAGCTCTGGAATGGATCTCCGCCGTTTTCCCGGATCTTTTCAATCCGTGACTCGATGATCGGTTCGCTGGGGACGTCGAAAGGCAGGCGGTCGATCACCACCAGGCTTAAAGATTCCCCCGGAACGTCCACCCCTTCCCAGAAACTGAAAGTGGCCAGCAGAACCGCGTCGCCTTTTTCCTTGAACTGGCGCAGGAGCTCGGCCTTGGGGGCTTCGCCCTGGATCAGGATCGGGTAGGGGATTTCGCCTTCCAGAAAGGTCGCGACGTAATTCAGGTTGGCGAAGCTGGTAAAAAGCAGGAAAGCCCGGCCCCGGCTGGCTTGGACCAGTTTTTCCATCTCTTGAGCCAGCGCTTCCGGATAGGAAGGCTGGTTGGGCTCCGGCATGGACCGGGGGAGATAAAGCAAAGCCTGGGTCTGGAAATCGAAGGGGGAAGGGAAGGAATGGGCCTCGATTTCTTCCGGCAGGCCCAGCTGGGAGCGGAAGTAGGAAAAGTCCGCCTGGTTTCTTCCCGGGGTGGAAAGGGTGGCGGAGGTAAAAAGGATATTCGGATAGAGCGGATAAAGTTTTTCCTGAAGTTCGGAGGAAATTTCAATCGGGGTGGCATGAAGGTTGAGGAATTGCGCGCGCCGCTCCACCCAGAAAATCAGGCCCGGATCTTCCCGCCAGATGATGGTTTCCAGGGCGATCGCGGTTCTTTCCGCCTGCTCGGAAAGAGCCGGCAAGTCTTCCTCCGAAACGGGCTTGACCTTCAAGCTCCTGACCCGGGAGGAGAGGGCGCGGATGGCTTCCGCCAGGATCTGGCCTTCGGCTTTTACCTCTTCGGCCGGTTGCCCCGGGGCGAGCCGACGGCGGAAATCCTCCGAAGGAAAGAGGCTGGAGAAGCTTTTCCAGGCGTTTTCCACCCGGGAGAGGATTGATCCCCAGAGGGTATCGGGTTTTTCGAGGATGATCTTCTGCGCCTGGCCGAGCAGGCGGCGGAGATCGGCCTGGCCGAAGGTGAACCCCAGGATCTCGCTGGCGATTTCCTCCAGGTTGTGGGCCTCATCGAGGATCAGGAAATCCACCTCCGGGAGAAGACCGGTAGAGAGTTGCTCACGCAGGGACAGGTCGGTAAGCAGGAGATGATGATTAGTGACGATCAGATCGGACTGGGCCGCCCGGGTCCGCGCCCGCACGAGATAGCACTCGGAGAAAACGGGACAGCGTCCGCCCAGGCAGGAATCGGGGTGGGCGGAGAATTCCTCCCAGAAGGGGAGATTTTCCGGGAGGGTGGAAAGCTCGGCGCGGTCCCCGGTTTTAGTCAGGCTTCCCCAGGCCAGAAACTCGGAAAGCAGCTCTCCCGATTCTGCAAAAAGCGAGCGCTGGCGGGACAGGGCCCGGTATTTCCGGAGGCAGAGATAGTTTCTCCGGCCCTTGAGCAGGGCCACGCTTGGGTTGGCCCCGGTCAATGATTTCAGCATCGGGATGTCCTGGTCCAGCAGCTGGTCCTGGAGGTTTTTGGTGGCGGTGGCGACAATGGTTTTTTTCCCGGAAAGGACGGCCGGGACCAGGTAGGCCAGGCTTTTGCCGACCCCGGTACCGGCTTCGATGACCGAGAAACCGCCGGAGTCGAAAAATTCCCGGACCCGCTCCGCCATTTCTTTTTGCCCGGGGCGGAATTCCGGGCTGGCGATTACCGTAAAGATCCTGCCTTCGGGGCCGAAAATGGAGGAAATATCTTCAGCGGCCGGGGAGGAGGCAGTCGGCTTGGTTTCCTGAGTTTTTTTCTTTCGAGACATTGGTGTTCAAATTATAAGGCAATCCGAATGCCAAAAGCGCCCGATTAATCGGGCAACTACAAAATGCCTGGAAATACCGGATTGGAACAGAAATGAATTCGGGGCTACTTGGGGTTTTTGTTTTCTTCTTTGGCTGCGTCTTCCTTCCCCTGGGAGGGTCGGGAAAGGCGGGCCAGTTCTTCGGACATCTTCCGGACTCGGGCATCCACCCGGGCGTTAAGGGAACCTTCTTCCCATTTGCCCTCGGGGGTGCGTTTGCCGGCCGGGACCCCGGTCAGGACTTCCAAGGCCTCATCAATGTGGGAAACGGCGAAGATCCGGAACTTTCCTTCCGAGACGGCCCGTACCACTTCGGGCTTGAGCATGAGGTTTTTCACGTTGGACTGGGGGATGATCACTCCCGGGACGCCGTTGACCTTCTTGATCTTGCAGACCTCGAAGAAACCTTCGATTTTTTTATTTACCCCCCCGATCGGCTGGATCTCGCCCATCTGGTTGACCGACCCGGTGATGGCGATCGCTTGTTTGATCGGGGCGCCGGAAAGGCTGGAGAGCAGGGCGATCAGCTCCGCCGCCGAAGCGCTGTCGCCTTCCACTCCTTCGTAGCTCTGCTCGAAGCAGATGGAAGCGGAAAGGGAGAGGGGCTTGTCCTGGGCGTAACGGCCGGCCAGGAACCCAGAGATGATCATGATACCCTTGGAATGGATCTTTCCACCCAGGTCTGCCCTCCGCTCGATATCGATAATCCCTTCGCGGCCCAGAGAGACCGGGGCGGTAATGCGGTTGGGGCGGCCGAACATGTAATTGCCCATGAAGATGACCGAGAGGCCGTTGATCTGCCCGATCTTTTCCCCTTCCGCCTCCAGCAGGATATAGCCCCGGGCGATCATTTCCCGGAACCGTTCTTCATAAAGGCTGGAACGGTAGATCTTTTCCTCCAGGGCTTTTTC
>JAPLJL010000343.1 GCA_026388615.1 Pseudomonadota bacterium
CAACTGGCAGATTCAGATGATGATGAACTGGATGGGTGATGAAGGTTTCCTCCGGAAGCTCTCGCAGCGGTACCCCAAGTTCAACCTGATGGGCGATACCACCTGGTGCCACGGGAAAGTCCTGGAAAAATTCGTCGACGGGAAAGACCACGTGGTCAAGTGCGAGGTCTGGACCGTCAATCAGAGGAAAGATACCACCACCACCGGAGAGGCTGAGGTCGTGCTGCTCTCCCGGGGTAAGTAGGGAAAGGAACAGCGAGGGGTAAGATCATGTCTCCAAAGATCGGGATCGGCGATATCCGCCGGGAACAGCTAACCGAGGCGGCGATGAAATGCATCGCCAGCAAGGGCTACAATCGGGTTACGCTGGAAGATGTCTCCCAGGAAGCCGGGCTTTCCAAGGGGATTGCCTCTTACTATTTCAAGAACCGTGAAGATCTCCTGGTTTCGGTTATCCGCCGGATGCGCGACCATGTCATCGCCAACACCAAGACCATTTACGGACTGCCGAATGAATTGGGGGAAGAGGGAGTTTATGAAAGGCTGGAACAGCACTACGCCGATCCGGAAATTGACCTGGCCCGGCTGATCCACGGCGGAGTCCGGGTGCTCCTGGCTATGGTTGAAGACAATCCCGTGATCTTTCAGGTGGTACTGGAATTCTGGTGCCAGATTCCGCATAATCCGGCAATAGCCGATTTTAACCAATCCTTGCATAAACATCTGAGGAATATCTCTGCCATTGTCATCGCGGAGGGGATAAAAAGAGGGGTATTTAAAAAACGTGATCCTCAGGAGGCGGCTTTCGTCATGATCTCGTCCATCTCAGGGATAGCGCTTAATCAAGTTTTATATGGCAAACAATTTGAAAAAGAAGTTTTGGCGAAAGCCATCGAGGATATGGTTTTCGGATATCTTTTAGAAAAATAGATTCCAAAACATCATTAATAATAATGGAATTGACAATGGAATTTCTATGCGATATTGTTGGTTGACTGGTCAAACAAAAATTTGAACAAATGGTCAAATTAACTTCTCTGTATAGATTTTTCAAAATTAAACATAAGAAAAAAATCAATTTTGAGCATTAGAAAAAGGAGGTAAAAATGGATCTCTGGTCAAAAGGTTTGGGAAAAAGGGTCCTGAGTCTGAATTTGCAGGAATACGAAGGGGTGGAAAAATGCGATGAGGGAATCATCATCAAGGGGGTAATGGGAGCCCCGGTTTTCTGGGAATATAAAGTCACCATGACGGAAGATGATTTTGTGAATTTCTTCGGACTTCTTACCAAAGGAAACGGGGCGGTGGATTTCATCATCCATTCCCCCAACCGCTGGAAGATTTATTACCGGGTGGTGAAGAACGTGACCACGTTTCTTATCCTTTCGGCGCTGGCCGTCGTAAAAATGTTTTTACCCGGGAAAAAACCGGTGTCCAAGCCCCAGGAACAGCCGAGCAAATGATTTTCTAAATTCTGAAGAAGGAGCTGAAAATGGCGGGTCTGAGCAAAGAATATGATGTGATTATCGTCGGCGGTGGGATCAACGGGCTGGCCTGCGGCGCCTACCTGGCCAAGTCCGGCCTGAAGGTGGCGGTCTTCGAGAGGAGAACCGAGGCCGGAACCGGCTGCTGCACCGAGGAAACCATGCATCCCGCGGTGCGGGTCAACCTCTGCGCCTGCAACCTGGTCACCCTCTGGTCGCCGGCTTACGAAGATCTGGAACTCGAGCGCTTCGGTCTTGAGATGCTGACCTCCGGGGAGTGGGGGATGTTCCATCCTTTCCTGGACAAGAAAGTGGTGATGTTTCACAACTGGGACGCCCGGAAGCAGTACGAGCACTGGAAGGACATCAACCGCCACGACGCCGAATTCTTCAAAAAGGCCTTCAACGCCATGGCCCCCACTTTGGGGATGCTCATGCACTCGAGCCTTTTCACCCAGAGCACCATTGGCCCTGAGGACCTGCTCGAGAATGACATGTTGGCGGACATGCTCCGCTCGGTGCTGCCGGAAATCCCGAAAAATATCATGCAGAAAACCGGGTTCGAGGTGGCGGAGGCGGTTTACGAGGACGAGAAGATCCGGACCGCGGTTCTCGCGAACTGCATCATGGCGGGTTTCCACCCCTGGGAGAAAGGGATGAATGCGGTCATGCCGATCACCTATCCGGTGGCTTCCCCGGTCCACAGCTTCACCTGGACCTGTAAAGGGGGAGCCCACATGCTCACCCATGCTCTGGTCCGCTGCCTGAATTTCTATCAGGGCAAGGTCTTCGCGAGCTGCCCGGTGGACAAGATCATCATGGAAAACGGCGAGGCCAAAGGGGTGGCCCTTTCCAAGTACGCGGCCTTCCCGGAGGCGGAGGTGCGGGCCAAGCTCGCGGTGGTCAGCGACCTTTCCTGCCATCCCACTTTCCTGGGGCTGGTCGGCGAGGACAAGCTTCCCGACTGGGTGAAAAAAGGGGTGAAGGAATACGACTACAACGACACCGTGCTTTTCACCAATTACTGGGTTTTAAACGAGCCGCCGAACTGGGAAGGGTGGCCCCGGGCGAAGGAACTCAACACCGCCTACGGCTTCAACTACGGCGCCGAATCCGTAAAGGATCTTTACCGTCTCCGGGACGACCTCAAGCACGACCGCCTGCCCGATCCCCCGGTGGTGACCGGTCTCACCGTGCAGGGATTCTGCGTGGCCGATCCCACCCAGGCTCCCCCGGGGCAATACACGATGATGAGCTGGTCGAACGTTCCCTACAACCTCGCGCAGCACGGCGGGGGGGCGGATAAATGGGACGAGATCCGGGAAAGCTACGGCGACAAGGTCGACAACCTGCTGGCCCAGTACTTCCCCCAGATCAAGAAATCAGTGGTGGCCCGCTACTGCAATTCGCCGCTGGATTATTACCGGAAGAACCCGAGCCAGGGGATGGGCAGCACCACCAGCGGGAACGTGGGCCTGAAATCCTTCGGATCCCACCGGCCCTTCAAGGGCTGCGGGGCTCCCCGGACCCCGTTTCCCAAGCTCTATCTCTGCAACTCGATCTGGCCCCCGGGCTACACCAACCTCGGGGCCGGGTATATCGCGGCCGATATCCTCGCCCAGGACCTGGAAATCAAGGAAAAACAGGATTGGTGGAAGGCCCAGGCCCTGGACCCGGGACTCAGGTTTTTAAAGAAAAAAGGCATCGAGGTCAAGCTTTCCATTGACTGATTAACCGAAGCGGAGATCGCCAAATGAAAGGAAGCCGGGACAACTACGACGTTATCATCATCGGGGCAGGGCCCAACGGCATGACCGCAGGCGGTTACCTGGCCAAGGCCGGCGCCAAGGTCCTGATCCTGGAAAAGACCCACGAGGCGGGGGGCGGGCTCTGGACGGATGAGTTCGCGGGCTTTCGCTTCAACCTGCACGCCACGTTCCTCTTCATGATGGAATGGATGCCCCCTTACAAGGACCTGGAACTCGAGGAATACGGCTGCAAATATATCAAGCCCGAGGCGGCCGTTTCCCTCCTGACCAAGGACGGGAAGGCCCTGACCCTCTACGCCGATATCGAGAAGAGCGCCCAATCCATCGCCAGGTTTTCCAAAAAGGACGCGGAGCGGTACCGGGAGGTGATGCGGGAATGGTACGCCCTGACCGAGGAGGCCCTGATCCCCGCCACCTACACCATGCCCATGCCGATGCTGGACATGGTGGTGTTGTACATGAACAGCGAAATCGGGCGGAAGGTCAACGACCTGGCCGAAGAAAATTTCGTCGAGATCCTGAACAAGTGTGGTTTTGAGAACGAATACCTGAAAACCGCCCTGATGTACCTGGGCACGATGTGGGGGTTGGACCCCGAAATTGGGCTGGGATTTCTCTTTCCCCTGTTCGTGAACCGGATGCTTAACACCTCCATCATCGTGGGCGGATCACATTCCTTTGCTTCCGCCCTTTACAAGGTCTGCAATACCTACGGGGCGGATATCCTGGAGGCGGCCGAGGTCACCAAGATCATCTGCTCGGACGGCAAGGCGGTGGGGGTGGAACTCGACAACGGAGACAAATATTACGGCCGGGCCGTCATCACCACCACCGATCCCCAAACCACCTTTTTAAAATTGGTCGGGGAAGACATCTGCGCCAAGGCCTCCCGGGGATTGGTCCCCCAGGTCAAATCCTGGGAATGGGAATCGGTGAGTCTTTTCAACGTGAACTTCGCCCTGAACGAGCCGCCCCGGTACAAAGCCGCGGAGTTCGATCCCGACGTGAACAAATCCCTGATCAAAATCATGGGGGTGGAAACCGTGGCCGACCTGCTCCGGCATATCAAGGCGGTGCAGGGAGGGAAATTCGAGGTGATGGGCTCGGCCAGCACCCTGACCGACCTGGACCCGATCCAGGCCCCCTGGGACGTCCATCCCGGCTCCGCGGTGGCCCGCTGGGAATCGCTGGCCCCCTATGACAATAAGGAAGGCGACTGGGAGAAGGTCAAGGATAAATACGCCGACGAGATCTTCAAAGTCATGACCCATTACGCCCCCAACCTGGCGAAGGCCAAGGTGATCCGCCGCTATCCCTACCATCCCAAGTACATCGAGGAAAAGCTGGCCAGCATGAAAAAAGGCTCGATCAAGCACGGGGCGTATGTTCCCACCCAGATGCTCTCCAACCGGCCGAACATTTACTGTTCCTCCTACAAAACCCCGATCCCCAACCTCTACGTGGCCGGGGCCAGCACCTGGCCGGGTGGAATGGTCCTCCTGGGCGGCGGCTACAACGCCGCGGGCGTAGTCGCCCGGGATTTGTCTTTAAAGAAATGGTGGGAGGAACCGGATTTTATCAAGGAAGCAAGAAAGAAAGGATTGGTGAAGTGAAATGAACTTCTGGTCAACTGGAACAGGGGAAAACACCCTGAGTCTGCCGCTCGGAGATGCGGTGGCTTCCACCAAGGATAATCTCCTGATTTTCAAGGGCAAGATGGGCGCCCCGGTTTTCTGGGAATACAACATCAACTTGTCGGACGAGGATTTTATCTCGTTTTTCCTGCTGGCCAAGAACCCCAACACCGTCGAGTTCATGCTGAACTCCAAGAACCGGATCCGGGTGTTTTTCTCCATCGCCATGAGTTCGGTCAAGTTCACGCTTATGACCATTCCCAGATTGTTCAAGTACATGCTCATGCCGAAGCCGAAGGCGGTGGCTAAGTAAAAATTCCCTTTGATGGGTAACGGTGATCGGTTGGGCTGCTCTTATCGTTTCTCGGTTATGTCTTTCGGTTTTCAAACGCAACCGTAAAACGCAACCGAGACGATCACCGCCGCTGGCGGGATTCCGCCAAAGGCGGAAGCGGCCAAGCGCAACCGATAAACATAGGAAAAATAATTTATGACTGATCAAGCTTTAAACGGATTGCGGGTGGTGGAGTACGGAGGCGGAACGGCGGCCGGATTCGCGACCAGGATCCTGGCCGATCTCGGGGCGGAGGTGATCAAGGTCGAGTCGCCCGCGGGCGATCCGATCCGTAAATATGGTCCCTTCCGGGCCGACCGGCCCGATCGGGAGTCCAGCGGGTATTTCACCTATTTAAACGCGGGAAAGCGGGGCGTCACCCTGGACCTCCTGCAGGAAGAGGGGCGGGCCGGCTTCCTCGAACTGCTCCGGGAAGCGGACCTGCTGGTGGAATCCGGATTTACCGTCGCGGATCTGGAGGCGGGGAAATTGGCCTATCCGGAACTGGCCCAGGCGAATCCCGGCCTGGTAATGGTTTCCATCAGTCCGTTCGGAAAGACGGGGCCTTACCGGAATTTTCGAGGCTACGGTCTTTCCGCTTCCGCTTTGGGTTCGTTGAGCATCGTGCTCGGCACGCCCGGGAAAGAGCCGCTCTCGATTCCTTATGAACAATGCGAGTTCCAGGCGGCCCTGCACGGGGCATCAGCGGCGCTGACCGCGCTTCTCGCCCGCCGGAAAACCGGCCACGGCCAATTCGTGGATGTAGCCGCCGCCGAGGTGATGCTTTATTACTGCCGCGGGATGTTCCTGGTCACCCGGGAAGCCAATGTCGGCTGGAGTCGGCGGGGGACGCGGCAGCAGGTCAGCATTTATCCCACCGGGTTTTTCCCCTGTAAGGACGGTTATTTCTGCATCGCCAGCCAGTCGCCCAAGCAGTGGAAGAAACTGATCAAAATTATGGGGGAGCCGGAGTGGTCGAAGGATGAGGCGATGCGCAACGCCATGACCCTCGGGATCCAGACCCCGGACGCCGGTGACGCCGTCTTCAAACCCTGGCTCATGTCGCTCACCCGCAAGGAGCTCATGGAGCTGGCGATGGAGCACGATCTGACCATGGGGGCGGTGAACCGGATCGACGAGATCATAAATGACCCGCATTTCGAAGCCAGAAAACTCTGGGCGGTGGTGGAACACTCGATCCTCGGGCAGGTAAAAATGCCGGGAATGTCATACCTTCTTTCGGAAACCCCCGGGCGGATCGAAAAGACATCTCCCCGGCTGGGGGAGCATAACCGCGAAATTCTCTTTGAGAAAAATATCTGGAAATCCGCTCCGATCGACGCCTTTTCTAATTCCTCCCCTCCCTTGATGGGAGGGGATAGAGGGGAGGGTGAAAAGAATAATATCTCATCATCCTCACCTCAGCCCTCCCCCCTCAAGGGGGAGGGAACCCCTATCTATTCCCTCAAAAGGCCCCTCGAGGGGTACCGGATCATCGATTTCGGCTGGAACTGGGCCGGGCCGATGTCCGCCCAGATTTTGGCGGATATGGGCGCGGAGGTGATCAAGATCGAAACCAGCGCCCGGCAGGATTTGATGCGGTTGATGGGATATCTCCGGCATTTCTTCCGCCAGAACAACCGGAACAAGCTCTCGATCACGATTGACATCAAGCAGCCGGGAGGGGTCGAGCTGGTCAAGCGCCTGGCCAGCGTCAGCGACGTGATTCTGGATAATTTCAGCGCGGGGGTGATGGAGCGGAACGGGCTCGGGTACCAGGCCCTGAAGGAAGTCAACGAGAAAATCATCGCCATCTCGATGTCGATGGCCGGCCAGTCCGGCCCGCTTTCGGGAATGAAGGGGTTCGCTTCTATCGCCACCGGTTATGCCGGGCTCGAGGGCCTGATCGGCTACCGTGGCGAAGGCGCGACCGGGCTCATGAGTATCGGCTACGGCGACACCAACATGGCGATCCAGGGGGTCTTTGCCACGCTCGCGGCCCTTTATTACCGGGAAAAGACCGGGCGGGGCCAGTTCATCGACGTCTCCCAGATCGAAGGGGTCATGGCCCTGATGGGCAAGCCGATCCTGGATTTTTTACTGAACGGGAGGGTAGCGGAGGCGATGGGGAATTTTCATCCGGATCTGGTCCCGCACGGGATATATCCCACGAAGGGCGAGGACCAGTGGGTCTCGATCGCGGTTGGAACCGAGCCGGAGTGGGAAGCCTTCTGCCGGGTGATCGGGCATCCGGAATGGATCAAGGACGAGCGGTTTAAAAAAACCAGATATCGGCTCCAAAACTCCCGCGATTTGGACGGGCTGATCTCCGAGTGGACCCGCGGGTACACCAACTACGAGGTCATGAACCTTCTGCAGGGGGCCGGGGTGGCCGCGATGCCGGTGCTGGGGGTGGAGGACGGTGACGCCGATCCGCACCTCGTTTTCCGGAAGATCAAGGAGACCTGGGCCAAAACCGACGAAGGCGAAGAAGTCAGCCACTACACGACCCCATGGAAGCTTTCGGAAACCCCGGGTGGAATCGACCGTTTCACCCCGAAAATCGGGGAGCATAATGAATATGTGTTTAAAAAACTCCTGAAAATGTCAGACAATGAATTTAAAGAATTGGTTGAGAAAAAGGTAATTACCTAGTCGATATTTAAGGAAATTATCTAATCTAAAAATGAATAATTATTGTTACTGCTTGGGTTCACCGTAGCCTAAAACGTTGCCTCCGGCCCGTAAGGGCCTACGGCCCGGAGGGAACCTTGAACCTGACAACCTGATTTGAGGGGGAGCATTCTTTGAAAAAACAAGCCTT
>JAPLJL010000042.1 GCA_026388615.1 Pseudomonadota bacterium
TCCCCGAAAGAAAGCGAGTCGTCCCGGATGAAACGCTGCTCCCACAGACAGACCTCGCTGTAGAACTTTTCCAGCTTCCCCGAGGCGATCTTGTCGAGTATTTTCTCAGGCTTTCCGGAGGCCTTGGCCTCGGCGCGGTAGATTTCCTTCTCCTTTTCCACCACCGCTTCCGGAACATCCTCGCGCTTCCGGTAACGGGGACACATGGCCGCTATCTGCAGGCAAAGATCCCGCACCAGCTGTTTATATTCCGGGGTCCGGGCGACGAAATCCGTTTCGCAGTTCACTTCCACCATCACCCCCACTTTTCCGCCCGGATGTATATACGCGTCCACTACCCCTTCCAGGGCCTTTTTCCCTACCCGTTTCTCGAGCTTGGCCAGGCCCTTTTTCCGCAGGTTTTCCTGGGCCAGATTCACGTCGCCATTGGATTCCGCCAGGGCCTGCTTGCAATCCAAAACCCCGGCGCCGCATTTTTCCCGAAGTTGCCTGATCGCTTCCATCGTGTCCAAGCCTACTGCCCCCCTTCCCTGCCTTCTTTCCCGACTTCCACTTTCCTGATCTTCACTTCCTTCACTTCCTTATCTTTCTTGTCCGCCGCCCGGACCGACTCGTCGTCCCGGAGCCCGGCTTCCCGGCGTTGCCCCCCGGAGATGCAGGCATCCGCGATCTTGCTGGTGAAAAAACGAATCGAGCGCAGGGCGTCGTCATTGGCCGGAATCGGGAAATCCACATCTTCCGGGTTGCCGTTGGTGTCCACCACTCCCACGATCGCGATTTTCTGCTTGCGGGCTTCCGACACCGCGCTCTCCTCCCGCTTGGTATCCACGATGAAAACCACCCCAGGCATGCGCCGCATGTTTTTGATCCCCTGGTGCAGCTTGAGGAGCCGGTCCCGTTCTCGGTTCAGCCTGATCACTTCCTTCTTGGTCATCTTCCCGAAGCTTCCATCCTTCTCCATCGTCTCGATGTTGGAAAGCTTTTCCAGACTTTTCTTGATCGTGACAAAATTGGTCAGGGTTCCCCCGATCCAGCGGTTGTTCACGTAAAACTGTCCGCCCCGGACCGCCTCTTCCTCAATCGCTGTCTGGGCCTGCTTTTTAGTGCCGACAAAAAGTATCGACTGGCCCTGGCCGACCGCGTCTTCGACAAAGCGGTAGGCCTTCTCGAAAAGCTGGACGGTCTGGTTGATGTCGATGATGTGAACCCCGTTGCGGGCCCCGAAGATATAAGGCCGCATTTTAGGGTTCCAGCGCCGGGTCTGGTGCCCGAAGTGCACCCCCGCTTCCAATAGTTCCTTCGCCGTGATGACAGGCATTTTTTACCTCCTGGTTTAGGTTAATCGCCTCTGCCCTCTTTGCCCCCCGCACCCGCGGAAGGACCCAAACCTTCGAAGAAGGGCATGTGAATTTTGGGAACTTATAGCACCCGGGGCGAGGAAAAACAAGGGATTTGTATAAAACAACGCTGATAAACGCGGATTTTCAGAGTGACACGGATTTGCGCTGATAAACGCGGATTTTCAGAACAACGCGGATTTACGCTGATAAAGCGATGGACAAGAACACCAGACAAATCAGATTACTACTAACACCCTGCTCCCCCTGGCCCCGTGCTCTCTGCCCCCTCCGGGCCGTAGGCTATGCTCTTTGCTCTATGACCCATGACCTATGACCTGTGACCCAATGGACACTATGGACTCAATGGACACTTTTATTCGGGTGGCTCTTTGAACTCTACCCGGTTTTTCCCGGCTTCCTTAGCCCGGTACATAATCGAATCCGCGCAGGAAATCAGATCTTCGGCGCTCAAGGTGTTTTCCGGGTAGGATACGGCCCCGATGCTGGCGGTAATCTGAATTTCCCTCTCCTTCATTTCTTTCTTCAGGGCGACCAGGATCTTGGTGAATACCGTTCGGCTCTGTTCCCGATCTGTTTCGGGCAGGATGATCGCAAACTCATCTCCCCCGAGTCTGGCGATCGCGTCGCTCGATCTCATGAACGATCTGAGCAGATCCGCCACCCAGCAGAGCACGTTATCGCCTGCCTTGTGTCCCAGGTGGTCGTTCACCGTCTTGAAATTGTCGAGGTCCAGGTAGCCGATCGTCAAAGTATTTCCGTACCTCTTTGCCCGCGCCAATTCATATTCCAACCGCTCATAAAAAGCCCGTGCGTTCATCAGCTTGGTCAGGTTGTCCGAACGCGCCAGCATTTTTTCCAGGGCATTGGCCGTGCGCAACCGAACGACCAATCCCCCCACCAAAAGAAAAGAAGCAACCTGGGCAGATACGTTTGCGAACCATATATAAGGGTGAGAGAAACGCAGACCGGCATAGTAATTTGACAGGACCCAGACCAGAGCGCTTATACAAGCCAGCAGGACAGCGCCCCTTAATCGGGAATTCCAGGCGCCGAGTATGATGGGGACATAATAAAGGGGATAAATGCGCAATTCGGATCCGGTATGGTAATCGAGCAGGCCAATCAAAATGATGAGAATTATCGCCAGCCCGAGATACCGCGAGTCCGGCCTCTTTTTAGAAATATCTTCGCTTTTCATGAAAAACCTTTACCGTCTCTTAACAAGGTATTGGGTGATAGGTCATAGGTGATAGGTGATAGGT
>JAPLJL010000040.1 GCA_026388615.1 Pseudomonadota bacterium
GAACCGGTCCGGAAAATGATTGTCAATATATGTTAAGATGAAAAAGAGGAAGCATTATGACCGAAGAAAACCAGAAAGATAAAGTTAAAAAGGAGGGTGGGATGAATTTGTTCCAAAAGAGAATGTTTGCATCTCTTTTAGTTACCCTGGGAGTCGCGGCGCTGGTAATCCTCTCCGCCTGCGCCAAACCCCCGATCAAGGAAATCGCCACCGCCGAAGCAGCCCTGGAAAAGGCGCGCACGGCCGAGGCCCCCACCTACGCCCCGGAAACTTTCAAGAGCGCTGAGGATATGCTCACCCAGGCCAAGGCCGAGATGCAGAAGAAAAAATACAAGCCGGCCAAGAAAGACGCCATCAACGCCCGGCTCCTGGCCGACCGGGCCCTGGAAGAGGCCACCCAGAACAAAGCCGCTCAGGAGGCCGCCCAGCCTCAAGCCCCCGGCCTGACCGAAGAGGAAAAAGCCGCCGGCCCCACGGTCCAGCCGCAGGAAATCTCGGTGGCCGAACTCCAGAAACAGCAGACCGGGACCGGCTCCTTAGATGAAGGAATGAAGATCTCCGCCCTGGAAGCGATCCGTTTTAATTTCGATGATTTCAATCTCTCCGAAGAAGCTCAAAAGATCCTGACCAAGAACGCGGAATGGCTGAAAAGATACAATGTCGTGATCCAGATTGAAGGCCACTGCGACGAGCGCGGCTCCAACGAATATAATCTCGCCCTGGGCGAGAAACGGGCCAAGGTCGCCCGAGACTATCTGGTGGCTCTCGGCATTGACGCCACCCGGCTGACCATCATCAGTTACGGGGAAGAAATCCCGATCGACCCAGGGCACGACGACACTGCCTGGGCCAAAAACCGCCGGGCCGAATTTATTGTCACAAAAATGAGCGACAAGCCGCCGGAGACTGCCCCAGCGGCTTCGCCCGCGACCGTCACGCCGCCGGAAACCGGCATTAAGCAGCCTGAAACCGGTAACCAATAACCTGTTTCGAGTTTCGGGTTTCGAGTTTTAAATTTTCGGAATTTTTATGGAATGTCATTCCTGCGAACCTGTCCGCCGAAGCCTCGGCGAAGGAGGAAGCAGGAATCCAGGGGTTTTATGAAGATTTCTTTTCGCTTTCTTCTTTTTACTCTCTGCTCCCTGCTCCCTGCCCTTTGCTTATTCCCCGGTTGTCTGCTCCTGACCAAAAACGACGGCATCGTCATCTCTGCCCGGCTGGATACCCTCGAGTCCAAGGTCAATCGGCTGGACCAGGACCTGCCCCGGCTCAAGGCCCAGAGCGAAGCCAACCAGAAAGAGCTCGAGCGGCTCACCCGCCAGCAGGCCGACCTTTTGAACCAGATCGAGCAGATCAAGCAAACCATCCTCTCCCTCGGGGGAAAATTCGAGGAAGGGGAAAACCTGTTTTCCCGGCTGAAAACTCTGGAGGGTCAGGTCAAGGAGCAGACAGACCAACTTAAGGAAAAATCCGACCGGATCAAGGAGCAGAATGATCGTCTGGCCAAGCTGGAGGGAATCATTTCCCCGGGCGGGCAGGTTGATTCCCAGAAACTGACCCCGAAATGGCCCAACGAGGAGGCCGGCTACCGGGAAGCCTACTCAAATTACCAGGGGAAAAAATACGACCTGGCCCGGGCCAAGTTCGAGAAGCTCATCGGGCTTTATCCGAACGGACAGTTTTCCGATACCGCCCGCTATTGGATCGGGGAGTGCTATTTCAGCCTCAAGGATTACGAAAGAGCCCTCTTGAGTTTTAACGAGGTGATCGAGAAATACCCGAAAAGTTCCAAGGTTCCCAATGCCTATTTGAAGCTGGGACTTTCCTTTCAGGAACTCGGTCAGCAGAAGGAAGCCCAGATGGCCTTCGAAACCCTGGTTTCCAAGTTCCCCAAGTCAGA
>JAPLJL010000341.1 GCA_026388615.1 Pseudomonadota bacterium
AGGCATCGAGAAAATCCAGATTCAAAGCGTCAGGCAGAACCTGCCGCAGCCAGGTGCTTTTACCGGCCCCCCGGGGTCCGAATAGAAAAAATGACTGGTCGGGCCGCTTAAGCAATCGGGGTATTATTTTACCTTGATTCATAATGCAAATTGCTAACTATAATGTCATATTGCAATGCAATTTTGCATCATACTGAGCAAAAATGTCAATCCTGAAATGCACCTCCACGCGCAAATTGCTCGAACCCCTCGATTGAGCTCAGCATTTTCCTCCAGATGCAAGAGAAAGCTCGGACACAATTGGTAAAAATGTTATTGTATTGGATGATCCAATTATTCAAAAAAATTCAGGCCCGATCTGACGACCGGGCCTGAATTAAAAACAGCTAAATCCCCCTATTCCCCCTTTTATAAATGGGGTTAGAGGAGATTATTTTTATATGCCGGCGATTTTGTCCAGGCCCAGTTCCTTCAGTCTCTGGACATTGGGCTTGCCGGTCTCATAGTCCCAGCCCAGGTAACGGTAATAATTCAGGTCGTGCTTTTCGGGCACGGTGACCCCTTTCATTCCCCCGGATTTCAGGGGCGGCCGTCCGGAAGCCCGCGCGGCCATCTTGAAATCCTTGGGCTTGATCCCTTCGCGGACATTGAAGAGGTGTTTGGTGGTTAAAATCCGCTCGCCGATGATCCGGAATTCATCCTTATCCAGGTTCCAGCCCGTGGCCGCGTTGATCCATTCGAACACCGGGTAGCTCGCCCCCGCGGTCAGGGAACCGAACGAGCAGAGTCCGGCGCAGGAAATGATGTCCCAGTAAACCTCCCCGATCGCGCTGTTGGACCCGAGCGCTTCCAGGTTGAGCCTCTGTTTTTTCGAGTAGAGCATCGGGGTGGGCTTGACCCCCTTGAATTTCCTTTCGATCTGCTGCATCTCCCCGAAAATAACGGCGGTCGAATGCCGGCCGGGGGTGGGCGAACAGCTGTAGCCCACTCCGTAGCCCGGATCGTTGCGGGGATCATGCATGGCAAGTTCGCTGCCCCCGGCGTGAATCGCGAATTCCTCGGATCCCTTCCCGAGCTTGGCTGCGGCCACCTTGACCCCGTCGGCCAGCAGGTCGCCGATGCCCTCCCGGTTGATGATCTTCTCGGTCAGCTTGACCAGGGCGGGCCCGTTGCCCCAGGTCAGCTTCAACCCGTCGGTATCCTTTTCGGTCAGGATTCCGCGCTCGAAGGCCTCGCAGGCGAAAGCCAGGGAGTGGCCCAGGGAGATCGTGTCCATCCCGGCCCGGTTGGCGAGATCATTCATTTTCAGAAGCGCGTGCAGGTCATCGTTCAGGCTCATGCAGCCGAGGGAGGCCAGGGATTCGTACTCGGGCTTGTGGGTCTCGTGAAGGGGATAGGCGCCGTCCTTAACCTCCAGGATCCCGCCGCAGCCCAGGGGGCAGTTCATGCAGGCGTAGCGCTTGGTCTGGAGCTTGAGCACATTGTCATCGCTGATGTTCTTGGCCTGCTTCGTGGTGAAATCGCACGGGGCCGAGCCCTTCCAGTTCTTGATCGGGGAATCCCCGGAGAGCATGGAGAAGCGGGTAAACCCGGCGGTGCCCCAGCGCCGCATCAGGAGCTTATAGGGAAAAGGATCCATCCGGGTCACCATGTTCATCATCCGAACGGCGTGGCCCATCGGGCTGAGGATCATGCTGAAACTCTTCTCGGCCAGGCCGAAACCCTTCTGGAAACTGGCCAGGAACTTCTTGTTGATCTCGAGCAGCTTTTCCTTGTCCGCCACCGGGGTGACCCCTTTGCCCTTGACCACCACGGCCTTGAGCTTCTTCGAGCCCATCACCGCCCCCAGACCGAAGCGGGCGGCGAGCCGGCCCCGGTCATTGACCACCCCGGCGATCCGGGAAAGCTTCTCCCCGGCTGTCCCGATCAACGCCACCCGGTGCTTATCGGAATGTTTCTTCCAGAGGGCTTCCTCCGCCTCCACCGCGTCCTTGCCCCAGTATTCGGAAGCATCCTTGAGTTCTTTCTTGTCCCCCTCGATCAAAAGGTAAACCGGTTTGTCCGACTTGCCTTTGAAGAAAACCCCGTCGTAACCCGTCCGCTTGAATTCCGGCCCGAAATTTCCCCCGCAGTTCGAGTCGCCCCATCCGCCGGTGGCAGGGGATTTTGCCGTCACCATGAACCGGCCGGAGAAGAGCGCCTGCGTCCCGGTCATGATGCCCGCGGTGATCCCCAGGATGTTATCGGGCCCCAGGGGATCGACCCCAGGCTTCTGGCGTTCCATCATGAGCTTGGCCGCCGGCCCGTATCCGGCGAGATAATTACGGTACGTATCTTCTCCCAGGCTCTCCTCCTCGATTTTCCCGGAAGAAAGATCCACCCACAGAACCTTGCCG
>JAPLJL010000109.1 GCA_026388615.1 Pseudomonadota bacterium
CTTTCGCAGGAATGACGCAGTTGGATTTTGGATCCCCGTTGGATTTTATCCGGTACTTTGATACGGAATCTATCTATTGCTGTTCCAGGGATTTATCGAGCTTATTCTCGATCCGGTCGAGCTGCTGCTTCTCGCGCCCGAAGACCCAGCCGAAGTGAACCAGGAAATTGATGCTGTTGAACGGTTCCCAGTTGGGATCATTGTCGGATTCGGTGCTGGTCTGATAGCGGATAAACTCCACCGCCGGCCGGACGAAGAAAACCGATCCCCGGAGTTCCGGCCCGAAGGAAGCCCCGTAGAATATAGTCTGGCCGTTAAAATATCTGGCGTAGTCGTAACTATTGTCATAATCGTTGTCTTTCTCGGCATCATAGACGGAAAACCCTCCCAGGACTGAGGCGTTGAAACCGAAGTTGTCGGTCAAGTCATAAGAGAGGATAAGCGGGAGCCGGACCGATACCCCGCGGACCACGAAGATGGCCTGGTAAGCCGCCGCCGGGGCCACGGCCAGATGCAGGTTGCCTTGATGGAGGAAACGATACTTGGTGTCCATCTCGATGCCGAGGGAACCTATGGCTACCCGGCCCCCGACCTCCCAGTTTTTCGCGACCCCGACATGATAAGCTAACTCCGGAATCACATTGGGGACGGTATACCGATGATCGGAAATAGATATCTCATTCAGGCTGAAGGTCATCCCGAAGCTTGATTCGCGCGGCTCCAGGGTCTTGGCGCTATGGTAATTGCCCGCCATCAGGCAGCCGTTTAAGAACATTCCGACAAATAGAAGAAGAACGGCGGATTTTCCTTTCATCTTATCTATCCGGAACTAGTGTGGTGTCTCAGTAAAAACCTTACAATAATTTTTTCGTAGGGGAGCCCCTCCGCGGGCTCCCTCATTCGGGCGGCCGTGGAAGTCCGCCCCTACATAATCAAAACCGAGGATCTTAACCACTGTAAAGCCGTTTGAGGATCTTAACCACTGTAAAGCCGTTTCTGGGACACTACACTAGCGATTCACCAGACCGGCCAGTTTGCTCTTCTCCTCTTCGCTCATGGCCTCACGACCGAGAGCGAGGAGGGACCGGACATAGGGCTCCTGCCACTGGGCCTGGAAAACCTTGATTTCTTCGGGATCCTTGAGCACCCGGACCACGAAATCGAAGGAAGGGCATTGAGAGCTCGCTCCCAGCGTCCGCTTCACCCCGCCGACGGTGGGCCCGAACACCGAGATCTCCCAGTTTTTGCAGCGGGACTCGAGGGTAAAGGAGAATCTCCCGGCGGGATCCGGCTCGATCACCGACACCCGGAAGGCGCCGTTCCAGTCCTTGCGCTTGAACACTACCAAGGTTCGGGTGACGGGATTCCCGTCTTCATCCTGGACCTTGCCGTGGCAGGCGACAGTTTCCTTCCACTCGGGCAGGAAGAAAAGGGCTGCTACCAGGGCTTCCCCGGGATTATTGGAATGGTAGTAATAGGGCCGGAGGGATTGATTGTCCCGGTTCTGATCCTGTACGCCCATAGGACTGAAAAGGATGGCGTTGGGGTCGCCGCGGAAGCAGGAAGGCAGGAAAAAGGCAGGGAGCACGGTGTAGAGAGCAGGGAGAAGGAAAGAAAGAGCGAAGCGTTTTTGGATGTGATTCATAATCGGAAAAGTATTTTGCTTATATAAATGATGATGTCACCGGTTCGGCCCGGCGTCAAGAAAAACCCCCAGAAGAGGGCTCGCTATTTCTGAGCGGGGGATTTGCAGGCGGGGCCGGTGTCTTTATTGAATACCGAGAGCAGTTCCCGCACCTTCCGGGGGTCGGTCGTGGGAAGTTCGCAGCGGCAGTTCTGGCAGAAGTAGACGGTGGCCCGACCTTCCTGGCTTTTAAGATCGCGGGTGAAACCGGCCAGACGGGTGATCCCGGGATTCTCCTCATCAATGGGGCGAAGAATGATCACCGCGCCGGGGAGAAACTCATTCCGGAGGGTTTGGAGCATTTCCCTGGTGTCTTCCCCTTGAGGGTTTCCGGCGACCACGATTTCGAGCGTGGGGCCGACGGCAAAATCCACCGCCATCATGAGAAAGGTGAAAGCGGAGGGGGATTGCCGGGCTTCACGGGAAAGCACCCGTCCGATGGCCTGGGCCCTGGTCTCGAAATCTGGATTGGCGGTGATCCGGCCCAGGCGGAGAAGGTTCAGGGCCATCACCGAGTTCCCCGAAGGGGTGGCGCCGTCGTAAAACTCCTGGGGCCGGATCAGCAGTTCCTCCGCGTCCCGCGTGGTTAAGAAAAATCCGCCTGCTTGATCATCGCAGAAGTCTTTGACGGTCCGGTCGCAGAGTTCCAGGGCTTTTTCCAGGAAGCGAACCTCGAAAGTGGCTTCATAAAGTTCATAAAGCCCCAGGATCAGGAAGGCGTAGTCATCGAGCTGGGCGGGAATCGCCGCCTGCCCGTCCCGGTAGCGGTGAAGGAGGCGTCCGGACGGGTCCCGGAGATTTTTCAGAATGAAATCCGCCGCTTTTTTCCCGGCCTCCGCGTAGGCGGGATGACCGAAGGCCTGTGCCCCCCGGGCCAGGGCCGCGATCATCAGGCCGTTCCAATCGGTGAGGATTTTATCGTCCTGGAAGGGGCGGACTCGCCGGGTCCGGGCGTGGAAAAGCGTGATCCGGGCCTGCTCCCACCTTTCGCGATGTTCCGGTTCGGAAAGAAGTCCCTGGAGATGGAGGATATTTTCCCCGTTTTTCTCCCCGGTGAGCGGATCAATGAAATTGCCGTCCTTTTCCAGGTTGAAAGTCCGGAGGACAAAATCGGTCTCGGCGGGGTCCAGGGCCCGGCGGATTTCAGCTTCGGTCCAGAGATAATATTTGCCCTCTTCCCCTTCGTTGTCCGCGTCTTCAGCGGAATGAAAACCGCCGGCCGGTTCGGCCAGGTCTCTCAGGACGTAAGCGAATATCTCTTCGGCCGTGCGCCGGTATTCTTCGTTCCTGGCCGCCAGGTAACCCTCGGTATAGGCCAGGGCCAGCTGGGCCTGGTCGTAAAGCATCTTCTCGAAGTGAGGGACGAGCCATTTCTCGTCGGTGGAATAGCGGTGGAAACCGAAGCCCACGTGATCGTAAATCCCGCCCCTCCGCATGGCCTGCAGGGTTTTCTCCACCTTTTCGAGAGCGAAGGTTTTCCCGCTGCGCTGATAGTAACGGAGCAGAAAGAGAAGATTATGAGGGGTGGGGAATTTAGGGGCCTTTCCGAACCCGCCGAACTCGTCGTCGAAATCCTGGGCCAGGGCCCGGTAGGCGAGTTCCAGGACAGATCCGTCCAGATCCTCGCCCGTTTCCTCGCGGCCGGCTTTTTTCAACAGGGAGACCAATTCTTCCGCGGAGGAGACCAGCTCCGGGCGCTGGTTTTTCCAGAGCTCCCGGATCCGCGGGATAAGTTCGAGCAGGCCCATCCGTCCGAAGCTTTTCTTCCGGGGAATGTAAGTACCGGCGAAAAAGGGTTTTTTGTCCGGGGTCAGGAAAATCGTCAGGGGCCAGCCCCCCTGGCCGGTCATCATCTGGCAGACGGTCATGTAAATATTATCGAGTTCCGGCCTTTCCTCCCGGTCCACCTTGACCGGGATAAAAACCTCGTTGATCAGTCCGGCCGTTTCCGGGTCCTGGAAGGACTCGCGCTCCATCACGTGGCACCAGTGGCAGGTGGAGTAGCCGATGGAGAGAAAGACCGGCTTGTCTTCCACGCGGGCCCGGTCGAAGGCCTCGGGACCCCAGGGGTGCCAGTCCACGGGATTGTCCGCGTGTTGGAGCAGGTAGGGGCTTTTCTCGGCGGCTAAACGGTTAGGCATTATAAGCAGGTCATGGGTGATGGGTCATAGGTCATGGGCAAAGAGCATAAAGAAGGAATCGTAAGGCGTTATAAACACGTTAGGAGTTATGAACACGTTTAGATCGTTAGAGCGTTTATAGCGCTTAAAGGGTCTTCGGGTTTAACCCATTGCTCATTGCTTTTCTTTCTCGCCTCTTACCTACGACCTATCACCTACGACCTACGACCTTCTTTTTCTGGTTAACGGAACGTCAGTTTCTTTTCCCGGAGGACGTACTTGAGGTAACCCGGGAAAATGTTGCGGCCGAGGTTGAGGCCGAAGCGGAGATAGTCGGCCGGGGGACGGCGGTAGTTTTTCACTGGCTGCATGGTCATGGATTTGGTCGGGCAGGAGGAGGCACAGAGGCCGCAGCCGATGCATCTCTCTTTTTTAAAGATCCATTTTTTATCGGAAAGGACGTGGGCTTTCGTGGGGCAGCGCTTGACGCATTTCTGGCACTGGGTGCAGGTTTTCACCTCGCGGACCGGGAGGAAATGGGGCGGGGCGACGATGCCGGGGGTGTTGAACTGGGTCAGGGAGCGGAGGGCGACGCAGCAGTCGCCGCAGCAGGAACAGCTGAAATTGGGATTGTCGAAGTTGACGTTGATGGAGAGGGTGGCGAGCCCCGCCTCGTTGGCCCGCCGCTTGATCTCGATCGCCTCAGACTGGTCGGTCCGGCGCATGATGCCGCGGGTGATCATGAACTCGGCCAGGCTCCCGAGGGTCAGGCAGGTTTCACGCGGCAGGTCCTTCTCGTGGCCCTCCCAGTTCCGGGCCTGGCGGCAGACGCAGACCCCCAGGGCCAGGCTCTTGGTGCTCTTGATCATTTCCGCCAGGCGGTCGGAGGGGATGGCCATGGGCGCGGCCTCGATGGTTCTCTCCACCGGGATGAAACGGGCGAAGGGAACGGGGACGTTCAGGACCTCCTTGATGTAGCCGGTGTTGTAGAGGGCGTCGTACAGCCGGCCGAATTCCTTGTGCCATTCGTCTTCCTTGCCTTCCATCAGGGCCATCTCGAATGTGCCCGGCATCAGGGGCATGAGCCGGTAGTTTTTGGGCTTATTCTCAGACTCCAGGGAGAGGAGGGCGCGTTTCTCGTCGGCCAGGCGGGAAAGAATTCTTGCTGCCTCTTCCAGTGGCCGGTGGACTTTCCCGGCGACGTAGCTGGCATCCCGGCCCCGGCCGATTTCCAGATGCTGGGCGACCTCGGCTTCCTCGTCGGTAAAAAGGTGGCGGACCAGGGCGGCGAGCTCGGGGGTGATCCGCGGCCCGGCCAGGGCGGGGTTGGAGTAAAACTGCATAAGCCGGATATGCCCGGGCGTGAGTCCGGGATATTCCGCTTTCAGTTTTTCTGATGAATCCTCATGCTTGCCCATTTACGCCTGCTCCCTTTGCTTGGCTCTCGGATTTTCAGACTTGTTTGCCTTTATCTCCTTAACCCTTTGAGCTTTGACCTAGGTTTTGCTGCTTTTTCCCAACCGGGGTGCCCGGGGGCCGGTGAGATGGATCGGGTTGATCTTGGACAGGGCCCGGACGGCACCCAAGCTCAGCTTCGGGAAGAAGCTGTCCTGGCGGCCCTTGAGCTCAAAGTAACGGTTGAGCCAGAACTCGGCCATGTTGTCGACGGGAGGTTTATGGACCGGCCTTTCCTTCAAAGTGAGGGCGTGGTTTTTGTCGCACCGGATCACGCACACGCCGCAGCCGATACAGCGGGCCGGGTCGACCGACGCCTTCTTGTTTTCCACCCTGATCGCGGTCATCGGGCAGGGCTTGATGCAGAGCCCGCAGCCGTTGCACTTGACGGGATCGATCTGGGCCTCGAAATGGCTCTGGGTGAAGAGATTGGGGCTATTGAAGCGGTTCAGGACCCGCATGATGGTGCAGCAGCAGTTGCAGCAGGAGCAGACCAGGAGGGGATCCTTCATGTTGTCCACCATCGCGATCAGTCCGGCCTCGGCTCCCCGGGCCCGGGCCTCCAGGAACTCCTCCCGGGATACCCGCCGCCCCACCCCCGTCTTGATCGCACCCTCCGCGGCTAGGCCCATGAGGGCGCAGGTGACCGTGCTGGGGGTCTTGACCTTCTGGCAGTCTTTCCCAACCAGCATCCGCTCCTGCCGGCAGGTGCAGACGTTTATGAGGGCGAAGCTTTTGTTCCGCTCGGCTATCTCGGAATACTTGTCGGTGGCGAGGGCGATCACCCCCAGCCCGGGGGTGGCCTCGATGGCCCGCTCCACGGTGATGATCCGGCCGAAAGGCACGCCCATGATCTGGAATCTCTCCACCAGCCCCCGGTTCTTGATCGTGACGTAGAACTCGTCCCAGAATTCCTCGAAGAGCCGGGCGAACTCCTTGAAGTATTCCTCCCCCTGGCCTTCCTTGATCTTTTTCTCGCTCATCACCATCTGGGCCTCGTAGACTCCCGGGTAAAGGGGAAGGTAGCTGTAGAGGGAAACCCGTTTGGTGGTGACGCCCACAATCAGAATCCGCTCGGCCAGGGATTGCAGGATCGGGCGGACCTCGTCCACCGGGCGTTTCAGTTTGCGGGCGATCGCCCCGGGGCCGTGCATGGCGAAGCCCAGGCAGTTGACGACCTGGGCCTCCTCCTCGGTAAAGGTGTAGGCGAGGAGTTGGAGGAGAGAATCCGGGACGGGAATATCCTTGAAGGTGGTGCGATAAAGATATTTGTCCGCCAGGGCCCGATGGGCATCAGTGATCTGCATGTTTGTCTCCGGGTTTCCGCTAATTCTATAAAAAAATCCGGGGTTTAGCCACATTCCCACAGCCTTGATATAATAATAACGAAATGTCCAGCAAGGTTTGCGAAGGCGTATACCTGGTGGGGGGGAGCGACCTTTCCGACGACCGGGACTGCCTGGTTTACCTGGCCGACCTCGGGGATCTTGTCCTGGTGGATTGCGGGGCGGGGCCGGGCTGGCCCCGGATCCGGGACAATATCCTTTCCGCCGGATTTAATCCTGATCATATTCACACCCTCATCCTGACCCACGGCCACGTGGACCATATCGGGGCCGCCCGCCAGATCAAGGAGGAAACCGGTTGCCGGCTGGTGGCGCATGCCGAGGATGCTCCTTATATCGAGAGCGGGGATCCGGCCTTCACGGCCTCCAGCTGGTATGGGATCAAACTCAAAAAAATCAAACTGGACCAGGTTATTGCCGGCCCCGGGGAGAAACTCCGGTTCGCCGGCGGGGAGCTCGAGCTCATTCATACCCCCGGCCATACCCCCGGCTCGATGGTAGTTTTATTGGAGATAGGGGGTAAAAGAGTGCTTTTCGGTCAGGATATCCACGGGCCCTTCGACGCGAGTTTCAAATCCGACCTCCAGGCCTGGCGGGCCAGCATGCAGAGAATCCTGGAATTGAAGGCGGATATCCTCTGCGAGGGTCATTTCGGGATCTACCAGCCGGCCGATTCGGTCCGGAGTTACATCAAGGGATATCTGAATACATACAAGTAGCAGGAAAAAAAGGGTTCGAGGACTCCGTCCCCGCTTCCAGCTCGTAGGGCTTACAGGCCGGAGGGTAGGACTACGTCCCGGAGGGGGCCGAGGATTCAAGGGGCCAAGGCAAACAAGGAATACAGCCGCGGACTTAAAGCGGGAAAATTACGAATAGATAGTGTACATGAAATATTTATTCCTTCTCCCCTTGGGGAGAAGGCGGGGATAAGGGGTAAAATAAAATTGTTTGGTAATTGGAATTTGGTTATTGGTAATTTCTAATTATGAACGAATCTTTGCCCAGGCAGGAGGTGAAAATTGCGGGGCCCTGGGGTTTGTGGGCGACGCTGGGTTTTTCCCTGGTAGTGATGGCCGTTTATTCCCTGGCGCAGGTTCTGGTTAACTTCGGCCTCGCGGAAAAATATTACCCGGACGGCGGGAGAGCATTGGACCCGAAAAATTATCCCTGGATGGGATATTTTTTTTCGCTGGCGGAGGTCGTTTCCGTCCCGCTGGCCGCCGCGCTGATATTTTTATTTGTCCGACTCCGCCGGGGTTTCCCGGTTAAGGATTATCTCGGCCTGGTCAGACCGGCCGCCCGGGACCTGATTAAATGGCTGGTGATCACCGCGGCGGCGATCGTGGCCTCGGATATTTTTCTTTATTATTTCAGCTCCCAGGTTGCGGATTTCATGGTGGATGTTTTCAGAACCGCGCGTTTCTGGCCCCTGCTGGCCTTTGTCCTGGTCGCGGCCGCGCCGTTTTTTGAAGAGATATTTTTCCGGGGGTTTCTTTTCCAGGGAATCAGGTATTCCCGGCTCGGCCCCGGGGGAGCGGTGGTGCTTTGCGCCCTGATCTGGGCGGTGATCCATTTTCAATATGATTTATACGGGATGATTACTATTTTTGCTTTCGGGATCATGCTGGGCTGGGCCCGGTTCCGGAGCGGATCGGTTTATCTGCCGATCCTGATGCACGCTTTCATCAACCTGGTGGCGTTAATCGAAACCGCGCTGTTTGTTAAGATGGAGGGGTGAAAGGGCAAAGGTTCTTAGGAAAACCCAACACCTATGACCCAACACCTATGACCTAATCAGAGCCCCAGACTTCGCCCGGTTAAGCACGGCAGGATTACCTGCCTTTAAAAGGGCTACGTCGGGCTCGCAGAGCTCGGAGGCGGAATGAAAAAACCCAAGAGTGGACCGATCTTTGATTCCAGTGATTTCCCCATCAGCGCGATCCGGCTTTCCATTTTGAAGGGAACGGGGGTGGACGTGGAAGAACTGGCGGAAAAGCCGATTATCGCGGTGGCGAATTCCCACACCGAGTTTAACCCCGGGCACATGCACCTCCGGCAGCTGGCCGAAAGGGTCAAGGAGGGGATTCAGGCCGCCGGGGGCATTCCCTTCGAATTCAACGTGCCCGCCCCCTGCGACGGCCTCACCGAGGGAAACGAGGGGATGCGATTTATCCTGCCCCAGCGGGAACTGATCGCCGATATGATCGAGATCCATGCCCGGAGCATGCTTTTCGACGGAATTGTGATGATCGCCTCCTGCGACAAGATCATCCCGGGAATGATCATGGCCGCGGCCCGCCTGGACCTGGCCACGATTTTCCTGACCGGCGGCCCCGGTTCCTTCCAGATCCGGTTCAGCCCCCGGATGAAGGGAAGCATCTCCCATCGGGATTACGAGGATATCCGGGACAAGATGGCAGTGGCTACCTGCGCCACCTGCGGATCCTGCGAGGTGATGGGAACCGCCAACACCTTCCAATGCCTGGTCGAGGCCCTGGGGCTCTCGCTCCCGGGTTCCGCCAATGTGCCCGCCTTTCACTCCGAGAAGCTTCTCTGGGCCCGGCGGACGGGCAAGCGGATCGTGGAGATGGTGGAAGAGGGGCTCACGGCCCGGAAGATCCTTTCCTGGAAGGCGATCGATAATGCCCTCTCGGTGGACCTGGCGATCGGGGGCTCCACCAATTCCACCCTGCACCTGCCGGCCATCGCCCACGAACTCGGGGTGGATCTGCCCCTGTCAAAAATCAACGAGCTGAACCGGGAGATTCCCACCCTTTGCGGGATCTCGCCCAGCGGTCCCCACGGGATCCAGGACCTCTACCAGGCCGGCGGCGTCCTCGCGGTGATGAAGGTGCTGGCCGACGATCTCTTCCTGGATGCCCGGACCGTGACGGGGGAAAAGCTGGGCGACGTTTTAACCCGGGCCAGCGTGCTGGACGAGAACGTGATCCGCCCCCGGAACAAGCCCTTTTACCCGGAGGGGGGCACGGTGGTGCTGTTCGGGAACCTGGCCCCGGAAGGGGCGGTGGTCAAGCAGTCGGCGGTCGATCCGGAGATGCATCGGTTTGTCGGCCGGGCGCGGGTATTCGAGGACGAGTCGGAATGCCTGGCGGCGATCCGCGAGGGGAATATCAACGACGGGGAGGTGCTGGTGATCCGTAACCTGGGCCCGAAGGGCGGGCCGGGAATGCCGGAGACCCTGGCGGTGACGATGGGACTGGATCTCGCCGGGTTCAAGCGGGTGGCGCTGGTGACCGACGGGAGGTTCTCGGGGGCCACCTCCGGCCCCTGCATCGGGCATGTCTCGCCCGAGGCCTATGTCGGCGGGCCGATCGCCGCGGTCCGGGAGAACGACAAGATCGCGATCGATATCCCCGGCCGGACGCTGGAACTCAGAATCCCGGACGAGGAAATCCAGAGCCGGTTAAAGGACTGGACCCCGAAGCCGAGAAAGGTGCCGGCCGGGTACATGCAGAGATATATACGGATGGTCAGCTCCGCCGCCAAAGGAGCCATCTTAGAGTAAGGCAGGGGGCAGTAAGCGGGTAGCCGCAGGCTTTAGCCTGCGCTCCCAGTAGGCAGTAAGCAGTAAAACCCGGAGATCGAAGATTGGAGATAGGGAAACCCCAATAACCCTAGAAACGCGATAAATACTCTAACGTGTGTATAACGCCTTACGCCTCACGTTTTTCAATAGATCTCCTGCAGGGCTTTTTCGCTGAATTCCTTCTTGAGCTGGAGGATTTGGTCCAGGAATTCCCGGGGATAGCGCTTCCCGACCAGGTTATCCTGGAGCATCCGGGAGAGCTCCTGGAAGCTTTTCATGTCGGCGTCGCTGAGCCGGACCGGTTTCATCCCCCTCCGGACGAAACCCTGCTGGGTCTGCTCTTCGAAGGCGCGGAGGAGGCTGCCCCAGTTTTTCTCGGCCATGCGGGTGGTGTTCAGAACCAGAGGGGCCAGGTCCTCGGGGGATTTCAATTCCTGCCCCTGGAGCCAGGTGAAAACTTCTTGTCCCATCTGCCAGATCGACCTGTCCGTGACCCCCTGGTGGCGGAGGTAGTCGTTCGGGCTGGTGGACCTTTTAAAATGCTCGAAATCGGCCTTCAGGCGCTGGAATTCCTCGGGGTCTTTCCGGAGGCCGGACTCGATGCGGTCGAAGGTTTTCCGGGAGAAAATCGCCGCGCAGGGAGTGTAGTAAAAGGGCTGCTCCACGAAATATCTGAAGAAGGAGTAAGCCTGGACCCCGAGTACCCCCGAGGCGGGGGCGAGGGTGCCGTCGAACTTCTCCGCCTTGATGTCAGCGGTGATCTCGGCCAGGTTGAGGGGGATCGGATCGATGCCGATCGCCTTCAGGGTGAGGAGCTCGAAGCTGCCCCAGAAGCTTCCGGTTCTCTGCCGGCGGATTTTTTCGAGGGAGGAAGGGTCCAGCCGGGAGTAAAAGAAGTAAAACCCCGCGTCCACGAAAGCTCCCCGGGCGAAACCCTTGCTCTCCAGGATCCGGTCGATTTCGGGCCGGAGGTGATTGAGCACATATTCCACCTCATCGAAGGAAGAGAAGAGAAAGGGAAGGGAGAGGACGGAGAGCTCGGGGGCGACCTCGAAGAGCCCGGCGGCATTGCACCCGCAGCCTTCCAGCCGGTCCTGCCGGATTTTTTCCAGGACCTCGATGTCATTTCCCATTAATCCGGAGGTGATGGGGATGATCTTGATCCTGCCCCCGGTGTAATCCCGGATGATCGGGGCGATTAAACCGACGGCAATGGTCCAAGGGGTTCCCGCCGGGGCCAGTGTTCCCATCGGGATTTCGTAGACCTTTTGCGGTTTCTCGGCGGCGAAGACCCCGGGTCCGGGAATAAGGAGGAGAAAGAGAGAAACGACCAGGAGGAAAATGAGCCGGGAAAAACCTAAAGGTTTATGAACGGATATAAATTTCCTCTTCATATTCTTCCTAGTGTGGTGTCTCAGTAAAAACCTTACAATAATTTTTTCGTAGGGGAGCCCCTCCGCGGGCTCCCTCATTCGGGCGGCCGTGGAAGTCCGCCCCTACATAATCAAAACCGAGGATCTTAACCACTGTAAAGCCGTTTCTTTTCCCCTTATATTATATCTGGGTTGGATAATCTTCAACCAAAAGGTTTTTCGGGTTATTCTTTAGAGAAACAGCCTGAGGCTAAACTCGGACCCGCGAGGGAAAAGAACCGGGGAGAGAGGAAAAGGTATGGCCAGGAACCAGGGAAAGAAATGCGTTTTCTGCGACATCGCCGCGGGGAAAGCCGGGGCCCACCGGGTTCACGAAGGCAAACATTCCCTCGCGATCCTCGACATTTTCCCCTTCGCCCGGGGGCACTGCCTGGTGATCTCCAAGCGGCACGTGGTCTGGTGGCACGATCTTTCGGAGCAGGAAACGGAGGATCTTTTTCGGACGGCCCGGGCGGTTGCCCGCAAAATTAATAAGACCCTGAAGCCGGATTTTGTCTGCATGTATGCCCGGGGCCGGAGGATCCCGCATGTGCATATCTTCCTGGTCCCGACTTATGGCGGGGACGTCCTGGACCGTTTCTTCAACGCCCTGGAGAAAATCCAGGAAGCCCCGGGAGATCTGGTTCGGATGCGGGACCCGGAGGAGCTGGCCAAGACGGCCAAGCTGCTCAAAAAGTAGGCAGCGATGAGCAATGAGCGATGAGCGATGAGCAATGAGCGATGAGCGATGAGCAATGAGCAATGAGCAATGAGTCAAACCCGACAAACCAATAAGTGTTTTAAACGATCTTAACGTGTTCATAACGCCTTACGATTTTTAGCTCTTTACCCATGACCCATGACCCATGACCTACGACCTATCACCTGATCATTCGGAAAGGAGTTTGAGATGAACGACATCACGGCGGGGATGAAAGCCCCGGATTTCATCCTGAAGGATTTTCAGGGCCGGGAAGTGAAGCTTTCCGATTATCTCGGGAAGAAAAACGTAGTCTTGGTTCTGTTGCGCGGCTTCGGCTGACCTTTTGCCCGGCGGCACCTGGAGGTGCTCAAGTCCGACTATGAGAAATTCCAATCCCGGGAGGCGGAGATCCTGGTGGTGGGCCAGCACACCCCGGAGGAATTCGCCCGGATGTGGCGGAAAAAAGGCCTGACCTATATCGGCCTGCCCGACGACAACGGCCGGGTGGCGGGCTTATACCAGCAGCAGGTCCACCTGATCAAGCTCGGCCGAATGCCCGCGCTTTTCGTGATCGGCAAGGACGGCTCGGTCAAATACTCCTACTACAGCAAGAGCATGGGGGACATCCCCAAAAACGAGGAGTTATTCAAGATAATCGATGCAAGGTCATAGGTGATAGGTCTTGGGTTTTAAATGGCGATAGCTATGGGGAGATTCTTCGCTTAAAGGAGAAAATCATGGCCGCCCCCGGAAAAATATTGCAGGTGGGAGACAAAGTGCCGATTTTACGCTACCAGGATGTCTCCGGAAAACCGGGAACGAATACCGGCCGGGACGACTACATCATCGTCTACTCGTTTGCCGACCGGAAGAGCAGCAAAAAGCTGATGGACGTGATGGAGGAGTCTCAGCTTGAGCTGGTCCGGGCCCATCCCCGCCTGAAACTGATCTTCTTCAATATTGCCGATCTGAGCGCCCTGCCCGGCGCGCTCCGGCACCTGATCGGGCCGGTCCTGGAGAAAATGAACGATTACGCGATGAAAAAGATGCGTCGGGGCTATGAAAAGGCGGGGGTGAACCTTGACCCCCGGGCGGTGGAGCTGGTTTTCATCCCCGACTGGAAAGGGGAGCTTCTGCGGGCCTTCGGCCTCCCGGACGCCTGCGACTTCCGGGTCTTTGTCGCCGTCCGGGGCGAGATCGCGGGTGTCTTTGATTCCAATACCCCCCGGATGGGGGAAAAATTCTGCCGGCTATTCGACCGGCTCGCCCATCCGAAATAGTCGAGGCGAATAAATCTCAGCCCCGGAACGCGCTGACCAGGGGACTCTGCTTGGCCATCTGGATCAGGTCGAACACCTTGTCGAGCCGGCCGAGGATCGGGTTGTTCAAAATAAATCCGGCCACGATCTTGCCGCTCACGGCCGAGTTGGGGACGCCCCCGGGCCAGAAGGCGTAATGGCCGATGGTGTAAAGCTTCCGGACGGGGGTGCGGAAGCTCGTGAATCCGAACTTGCTCGCGATCGGCAGGTCCGGGAGGCTGTAGGTCCAGCCCGCGGAGGCTCCCCCGCTGTTCATGGTGAAGCGGACAGAAGAGAGGGGGGTGCCCACGTCCATGTAATCGATCTTTTCGGTGAGTCCGGGGATGACCGTCTCGGCGTTCTTGGCCATCTCCATCCCGACCGCCTTCTTCAGCTCGCGGTATTCGGAGGTCCTTTCCCGGCTTTCGCCTTTGTTTTTCCAGTGATCCTGCCACTCCGCGTGGCTGAAGGTCTGGAGGACGAGGGAGGATTTGCCGGGAGGGGCGAGGGCGGGATTTTCCACGCTCGGGGAGGAAAGCTCCATCCACATTTTCTGATGAACCTCGCGCTCCGAGTCCCGGCCGGGGAAGATCACGTCCAGGTTCGGGGTGTAGATCACGTGATGGGTCTGGAGATGCCGCTTCATTTCCTCGGGGGGGATATCGAGACCCAGGTAGACCGTGACCAGGCTCTCGGTCAGCCGGCTCCGCTCGACCTTCTCGACGAAATTCGGGTCGAAGTATTTCTCCCCGAGCACGTGGGAAACCAGCCGCTTGTAATCCCCGGCGTAGACCACGTGTTCGGCTTCAATCTTTTCCCCTTCGCCGGTCAAGACGCCCGAGGCCTGGCTGTCCGCGACCAGGATCTTCTTGACCGGGGTTTTGAAAAGGGCCACCCCGCCCAGTCCCTCGAATTTTTTGACCAGGCTGTCCATCAGGCTCTGGAGGCCGCCGGCCGGGTACCAGTAATCCTTGACCCAGGCGTACCAGAAGCCGCCGAAAAGCATGAAAGGCATCTTGTAATAGCCGGCGTTCAGGAACCAGTTGCGCAGTTCCTCATCCCGGATCTGGCCGCAGAGCCGTTCCTTGAAGCTGTAATCGCTCCAGCGCTGGAGTTCGGGGAGCCACTTGATCAGGTAGAGGATGTCCCGGGGCTTGGAGTTTTCCAGGAGGGGGAAGTGCCAGGGGTCGCAGAGCCCGGAGAGGAAATCCGCGCACCTTTCAATCTCCGCGAAGATGGCCTTGATCCCGGGCTCGCCCGGGTAGGCCGCCATGATCCGGTCGCGGGTTTCCTCGATGGAGGTGACGACGAAATCCCACATCGGGGTCTTGGCGCGGTAGTGCACCTGGTGCCAGTTGTGCTCGTCGTAAACCCCGAGTTCCTTCAGGATGGGGAAGACGATCCCGGCGCTCTCGAAGGACTGGTCGCCGCCGTCAAAGTAAAACCCCTTCCGCCAGAAGCCCGACATGCAGCCGCCGGCCTGGTGGTTCTGCTCGAGCAGGACCACCCTTTTGCCCCCCCGGGCCAGGTAATTGGCGCAGGTGAGCCCCGCGATTCCGGCGCCCACCACCGCCACGTCATACTTTTTCGGCATGGTTCTCTTCCTCGGCATTTTTCCTCCCTTGGCCCAAACCTCCCCCGGATGGAAGGCGGCCGGTATATTCAATCGTTGCTGGTGACCTGCTTATTTTTTCATTAAATCGCCGGGTAATCAACCCTATAAAAAAAGTTCAAATGCCAAAGTTCAAATGACAAATTAAGTTCAAAGGTCAAAGCTCAAAGGGAAGAACACCGGGCACCAGTAACTGGAAAGCGAAAAGGCGGGATTGCTTCGCTGTCGCTCGCAATGACCGCCAACGAACAACGGAACACTTAAGCGGCAGCCCCAAGCTTTTCCATGCACAGGTAAATGGCAAAGCGGACTTTATCCTTGCAGTAACGGGCAGTTCTGATACAAAGGTAATAGGCCAAAGGGAAAGGCACCAGAGCACCAGGCACAAGAGCACCAGAAAGTTCAAATGCCCAAGCTCAAATGCCAAATAAATGTTAAAGCCCAAATATCAAAACGAAACTAACGAACAAAACGAAATTAATGAACCTAACGATTTTAACGTTCTTAACACTATGCCCTCTGCGCTATGCGACATTACCCATGACCTATCACCTACTTGTCCCGAGTTATACGAGGGATGACCTGTTGTTTGAAAACGGGGAGACGAGATGAAAACATTCGCGGATAAGATCGCCATTGTGACCGGCGCGGCTTCCGGGATCGGCCTGGGCCTCTCGACCGAACTTTCCCGCCGCGGAGCGCGGGTGATCATGGCTGACGTCAACCGGGACCTGGTGGAGGAAAAGGCGCGGGAGCTTTCCGGCTCCGGAGGCCGGACCGAGTCGGCCTTTCTCGATGTTTCGGACGCGAAAGCGGTGCAAGACCTGGTGGACAGCGTGGCCAAAAACCACGGGCGCATCGATTACATGTTTAACAATGCTGGGATTTCGATCACCGGCGACGTAAAGGACATGGCTCTCGCGGACTGGCGGCGGGTGTTCGATGTGAATCTCTGGGGGGTGGTCCATGGTATCCAGGCGGTTTACCCCCTGATGATCAGGCAGGGCCACGGCCACATCGTCAACACCGGTTCGAGCTCGGGACTGGCTCCCTGGCCATCGGTGGTGCCCTACACGGCCACCAAGCAGGCGGTGGTGGGGCTCTCCACCGCGCTCCGCTCGGAAGCGGAGACCTATGGGGTGAAGGTGAGCGTGGTCTGCCCGGGGTTCATTAACACCTCGATTTTTTCCTCGATGAAATATGTGAACATCGACCGGGAAAAAGCCCTGAAGGAACTGCCTTTCTGGGGCATGGACCCGGCCAAATGTGCCCGGATAATTCTCCGGGGGGTGGAGAAAAACAAGGCGATCATCGTGGTGGGCTGGGACGCCTGGCTGATGTGGCACAATTACCGGCTTTTCCCGGCAGCCTATATCTGGGCGAACCGCTATATCGTCAAGAAAGTCAGGGAACAAGGAGTAGGCAGGTAGCCGCAGCCTTTAGGCTGCGCTCCCAGTAAGCAGCAAGGAGTATGCAGCCCAGACTTCGCCCGGTAAAGCACGGCAGGCAGGGTACCCTGCCTTTTCAAGGGCTTCGTCGGGCTCGCGCTCGTAGGCAGTAGGCAGATAGGTTAAGGCACGTAAGGCGTAAGGCGTAATAGCAAAAGATAGAAGATTGGAGATGGGAGATCGGGAAAGACCAATCAACCCGATGAACTTGTCTTTAGCTCTCGGCTCTTGCCTCTAAGCTCTTGCCTATCACCTATGACCTATGACCTATAACCTAAGGGGGGACGGGAAAATGACAAAACTTCTTAACGAATACGAGAAGCCCACCCGGGAGCACCATAAAATTCTCCTGATGAGCTGGGCGGGCTGGGTCTTCGATTTTTACGATCTCATCCTGTTCACTTTTCTGCTCATGCCGATCGGGAAAGAACTCGGCCTGTCCAACCTGGCGCTTTCCTACGTCCTGGGCGCTTCCCTGGCCGCGACCGCGGTGGGCGGGGTGATTTTTGGAATCCTGTCCGACCGTTTCGGCCGGAAACGGGTTTTGCAGTGGACGATTCTCACCTACAGTGTCGGGACCTGTCTCTGCGGGCTCGCCCCCAACCTGGCGGTTCTGCTGGTTTTCCGGGTCATCACCGGGATGGGGGTCGGGGGCGAATGGGCCACCGGCCAGACCTACGTGGGGGAAACCTTCCCGGCCCGGGTCCGCGGCCGGTACGGCGCCTTTATGCAGACCGGCGCCCCCTTCGGCATTGTCCTGGCCTCGATTATTGGCGGGTTCATCGAGCCGACCATCGGCTGGCGCGCCTGCTTCTTCATTTCCTTCCTCCCCGCCCTGTTGGTGATTTACATCCGCAAACAGCTCCCGGAATCGGATATCTGGATGGAACGAAAAAGGTTGATTGCCGCCGGTGAGGGGCCGGTAAAATACCCGGAAACGGAAGGTGGCAACAAGTTCTTCCTGCTGTTTTCGCAGACATATCGGAAGCTGTTTGTTCAATCCCTGATCCTGGCGATCTTCGATATGTCCGCCTATTGGTTTACCTATTCTTGGCTCCCGGGCTATCTCCACCAGCAACGGCATTTCCCCATGGTCAAGTCGGCAATCTGGATGCTGGTCACGCAGGCCGGAGGATTGATGGGCTATCTGACCTTCGGGTTCGCGGCCGATCGATTCGGGCGAAGGCCGGCTTACTCGGTTTATTCGGTGATTATGGCCGTCGGTCTGGTCATGATCACGCTCTTTTGGAACCTGGTGGCCGAGTACCCGCCCCTGATCCTGAGCTTCATGTTCCTGGTGGGATTCGGTACGGGGATGTTCAGCGGGTACGGACTGCTCTTCTCGGAACTTTTTCCCACCGAGATCCGGAATACCGCGATGGGATCGGCCTTCAACCTGGCCCGCGGGGTGCAGTTTTTCACCCCGGTCATCATCGTGGCGGTTGCGGGGAAATACGGACTCTCCGGCGGCATCTCCCTGGCCGCGGTCTTCGCCCTGCTGACGGGGATGTGGATCTGGACCTTCCCGGAGACGAAGGGAAGGAAGATCACGGCGTAGTCGCAGAGGGCATAGCGCAAAATGAAAATGTAGTCGCCCGATTTATCGGGCGAAGGGCAAAGGGATTTACGATTGCCGAATTACGATTGTAGATTGAAAAAAAAAGAAACAAGATAAGACTTTTATGGGCTTGCCGAGCTAGTGTAGTGTCCCAGTAACGGCTTTACATTGGTTAAGATTTTTGGGGTTGATTATGTAGGGGCGGCCTTCCACGGCCGCCCGA
>JAPLJL010000367.1 GCA_026388615.1 Pseudomonadota bacterium
GCAGGCGAAACCCGAAACTTTTTTTCTTTTGACCCGAGGAGGAAAAATGGTCGGCATCACTGGTTACGGCGTTCACATCCCGCGCTACCGTCTGACCGGCCCGGTCGTGGGGGCGGCCTGGGGAGGCCCGGGTGGAAAAACGGAGCGGGCGGTGGCCAATCACGACGAGGACGCGGTCACGATGGCCTGGGCCGCGCTCGATTCGTGTCTGGCCGGGAAATCCCGGAGCGAGATCGGGGGAATCTATCTGGCCTCGACCTCCCTGCCTTATCTCGAGATGAACAATTCCTCCCTGGTCGCCTCGGCTCTGGACCTGGACCGCGACCTTCATTCCGCCGATTTTGCCGGTTCGCTCCGGGCCGGGGCTTCGGCTTTTCTCTCCGCGATCAATGGGGTCAAGGCCGGTGCGGCCAAGTCCTTTCTTGTCGCGGCTTCGGACCTCCGGCAGGCCGAACCCGGCTCGCCGGCCGAGCTCGAGGTCGGGGACGCGGCGGGCGGGCTGATGGTGGGATCGGATAACGTCATCGCCGAAATAAAAGAAACCATTTCACTCACCCGCGAGATGGTGGATGTCTGGCGGAGGGAAGGGGAGACCTATCCCCACGAAGAAGACGCCCGCTTTATCCGGGAAAACGCCATTTTGCCCCTGCTGAAGGAAGCGGCGGAGAAATTGTTGAAAAAAGCCGGTCTGACCAAGGACAAGATTAGCAAAGTGGTCTACACGGCCCCGGACGCCCGGACCTCCCAGACTTTTCAAAAATCCCTGGGATTTCCGGAAACCTCCTACCCGGCGGGTGAGCTTTACCAGAAGATCGGAAATGTGGGGGCGGCCCTGCCCGTTCTCCTGTTGATCCAGGCTTTGGAGACCGCCAAACCGGGCGACCGGATTCTCTGGCTGGCTTACGGGGGAGGGTGTGATGCCTTTCTACTGGAAGCAACGGATAAAATCGGGTCTTTTTCCAACCGGGGGATTCTCGGGAAAGCCCTCGAGTCCCGCCGGACGATTTCCAGCTATGGAAAATTCCTCCAGTTCCGCGGTAGCCTGCCGTCGGAGAAGGTCAATCCCTATACCTCCACGATCATCCTGAACCGTGAGGAAGCGGCCATTATTCGCCTCCACGGAGTCCGCTGCCAGAATTGCGGGGAGCGCTATTTCCCGCCCCGCCGGATCTGCAAGAAATGCCGGACCAAGGATAAATTCGAGGATTGGAAACTCGGCCGGCGGGGAAAAATCTATACCTTGACCAAGGATCATCTGCCCCCCACGCCGGATCCGCCGGTCATAATGGCTTCCGCTGATATTGAGGGCGGGGGCCGCTTCTACGGCCAGATGGCCGATTGCGACCCGGCCCAGGCGGAGATCGGGATGGAGGTGGAACTGACTTTCCGCCGGCTCCACGAGGGTTCTGGCTTTATCAATTATTTCTGGAAGATGCGGCCGGTCGAAAAAAAGTAGAGAGTGACGAGTAGAGAGCGAAGAGGGTAATAAAAGGCTGTTAGCTGTAAGTCATAAGTAATAGAAGGAGGAATAACAATGCCGATCGCGGGTGAAGTAGCAATTCTCGGAACCGGGTATACCAAGTTCGGGGAGAACTTCGACTGGGATTATAAGGACATGATGATTGACGCGGCCTACCAGGCTTACGCCGATGCCAAGATTGACCCCGGCCAGATCCAGGCGGCCTGGCTGGGGACCTATCTTCCCTATGCCTGGGGCTTTGAAGGGGTGGCGGGAAGCACCCTCGCCGACACCCTGGCGCTTTCTCCGATCCCGGTGGTGCGGGTCTCGAATTACTGCGCGACGGGATTGGAGGCGGTCCGGAACGCCGCCTTTGCCGTGGCCTGCGGGGAATACGACGTGGTGATGGCCTGCGGGGTGGAGAAGATGCGGGAGGTCCCGGGGCGGGGGAGCCTGGTCGCCCAGCACGTGGAGAAGGGACACCCGGTTTACTGCAAGGGCCGGACGGCCCCGGGGATATTCGCCCTGCTGGCCAGCCGATATCTCCATGTCAATAAGCTTTCCGATGAGATCCTGGGCAAGGTGGCGGTCAAAAACCACCATAACGGTTCCATGAACCCCAAGGCCCACTTTCAGCGTGAGATTACCCTCGAACAGGCCCGTAAGGCTCCCCCCGTGGCCGAGCCTCTGAGACTGTTTGACTGCTGCCCGACTACCGACGGGGCGGCCGTGGTCATCCTGACCCGGAAGGAACTGGCCCCGAAGTTCAACAAGGATTACCTTCTGATCAAAGGCTTCGGCGCGGCCACGAGCGGCGGTTACTTCACCATCCAGTTCGATCCGGATTTTGATTTTCTCGGATTCCGGGCCACCCAGGAGGCCGCGAAATCAGCCTACCGGCAGGCCGGCATCACCGATCCGGCCAAGGAGATTCACGTGGCCGATTGCCACGATTGCTTCACCATTACCGAGATTATCAACTACGAGGATCTGGGCTTCGCCCCGCGGGGCCAGGGCTGGCGGCTGATCGAGGAAGGGGTAACCACGCTTGAGGGACGGCTTCCAGTCAACACCGGAGGCGGGCTGAAATGTTCCGGGCATCCGATTGGGGCCTCCGGAATCCGGATGATCTCTGAGGTCTGCGACCAGATCCGGGGGCGCTGCGGCAAAAGGCAGGTCAAGAGAGCCGACGTAGGATTGGCCCATACCCTGGGCGGACCGGGCACGGTCGCCTGTGTGGCGGTGGTGGGAAGGCCATAATAACCAAATGCGGAATGCGGCCTGCCCGAGCCTACGGCTCGTGTCGGCCAGGGATTTCGGAATGATGAATGGATAAAAAATAGCCGCAGCCTTCAGACTGTGTTTATTGTCAGAAAAAAATAAGGGAGGGGAACCGATTGGTTCCCCTCCCGTTTTATTCTAGAGATTTAAATCCGCCGCGTTATTTCTTGGGGGCGGGAGCCGGAGCCGCGGGAGCAGCGGCAGGGGCCGGAGCGGCCGGAGCCGCAGCAGCGGGGGCCTCAGCCTTCGGAGCTTGTTCGGTCTTCGGAGCTTCTTTCTTGGCGGATTTCTTTTTCTTAGCCTTTTTCTTGACAACTACCTTTTCCTCAGCGGCAGCCTTTGGCTCCGCTTTAATGGCGGCATCGCCAGCGGGAGCCGGAGCCGCGGGAGCGGCCACAGCCGGAGCAGCGGGAGCCGGAGCGGGGGCCGCCTGATCGGCCGCCTGGGCTACCAGAACCGGAACCATTAACAGACCGGCTGCCAATACCAACCCTGCAACTACACTTTTTACACTTTTCATCTTAGTCTTGCCTCCTTTCGGCAATTAATTGAATGGAAAACAGAGAAAAACCTTTCATGAAATCATCGGAAAAATTTATAAAGCAGGAGGGGGATGGTGGGAAAAAGTAAAAAGCCTCCTCTCGAGATCAATTAAAAGTTCGATCTCATTATTAATATTTTTTATGCACATTCGAGTCTTGGCAGGAGTTTCGAGATGTTAGGGATATAATTTTTAAACGGACACAAAAAATGCTTTCATATTTTAAAATATCTTGATTGTATGGCCACTTAAACACGTAAAAAGTCTAAATTCTCTTGCGAGGATTATCTATCTCTTTGAAGTATCTGTCAATATGCGGATGCGCAGGTGGCAAACTGGTCCTTTCTATCACTAGTGTGGTGTCTCAGTAAAAATCTTACAATAATTTTATTCGTAGGGGAGCCCCTCCCTGGCCGACGCGAGCGTCAGCTCCCTGGGCGGACCCTCGGGCAAGCCGGGCAGGCCGCGGGCTCCCTCATCCGGGCGGCCGTCAAAGGCCGTCCCTGCATAATCAAAACCAAGGATCTTAACCACGATAAAGCCGTTGCTGGGACACTACACTAGTTTCAAATTTGCAAAATTCTGTTGAGGCTCATACTATTCTAGATATGGTTATTCCGATCATTGTCGCGGCCGGGCAGGGAAAACGGTTCGGGGGAAATGTCCCCAAGCAGTTTTTTGAACTGGGGGGTGTTCCCATCTGGCTTCGGGCGATTCGGCCTTTTTACGATCTGGATTCGGTGGAAGCGATCGTCTTGGTGGTCCCGCGAGCCCAAGCCGCGGTGATCCGCCGGGAGGTAGACAAACTCGGCCTGAAAAAGCCGGTCAAGGTGGTGGTCGGAGGGCAGAAGCGGCAGGATTCGGTGAAAATGGGTCTGGATGCCGTTTTGAAACTTATCCAGGTTTTCGGGAAAGGCCGAAGAATGACCGGTAAATCCACCGACCCGGTCATTTTAATCCATGATGGAGCCCGCCCGCTGGTAACCGGAGAATTGATCCGGCGGGTGATCAGATCAGTGGAAAGATACGGAGCCGTGGTCCCCGGGCTTACGCCCCGGAACACGATCAAGCTGGTTGATCCCCGGGACAATCTCGTGGAAAAGACCC
>JAPLJL010000014.1 GCA_026388615.1 Pseudomonadota bacterium
GCGTCGCGAGAACCCACCCCCCGGGCTTTGGCAAAACCAAAGAGAATAATTATTAATATTTTATTAAAGATGTTTTCCTTACCCCGCCGAAGTACCTAAGATCCTGCCTATCCTGAGCTCTGTCGAGGGAAGTGCCATCAAAAAAGTAATTGTTAATTGATGCTTGGTCATTATATGATTTAGAAAAGACTTGCCTGGAGGGACAAATGAAGAATCTAAAAATAAAAACGGCTCTTTTCCCGGCCCTGCTGGTCGCCGTCTCACTCTTCGCGCTTTCCGGCTGCGGGTACGTGTCTTATTTTAAGCACGGGATGTGGCAGGAATTTCCCGGCATATTTACGGCGGTGGAGCCGGCCGACCTGGACCTTTATCGCCGGCTCCTGCCGAAACAGTTCGAGATGCCCGCTCGTCCGGTGGTGGCTCTCTTTCTTACCGACTACGTGAAAGTTGTGCCTTATCCCATGTCGCCCTACCTGGAAGCCGCGGTGGCGCTGCGCTGTAAATTCAAGGGCGAGGAGGGCTGGCACGTCCTGACCATGCCGGTGACCAGGAAAGTCCCCATGTGGGGCGGGCATTATTACGGATTTCCCAAATACATCGCGGACGAGATCAGCCTGAAGCCGGCGGGAAACGGCTGGGCCGGCAGCGTGAAATCCCAGGGCGAGGTCCGGATCTCCCTCGAGTTTACCCCCGGCGGGGTCCGGGAGCTGAAACCCTACGAGCGGGAGTTCCTGGATGGCAAGACCCCCCATTTCGGAGACCCTATCTTCCAGCTGGTCCCCTACAACCAAGGCCCGACGGTGAAAAGGGTTTTAATGAAAGAGGTGATCCCCGCCGAGTGGAAAGCCGAGCCGGGGATGGTAAAAATCACCATCAGCACCAAGGATCCCTGGTCGGGCTTGATTCCCAGGGATACCCTTGCCCCGGGCCTGTTCCAGGTATTCAAGGGCGGGAACGTCCTCGTCGGCAAAAAAGTAAGCTGACTAAAATCAGGTGATGGGTGATAGGTCATAGGTGATAAGCAAGAGGCTAGAGACAAGAGCCGAGAGGCAAGAGAAAGATTTATTAAATTCATTTTACTTTCCCTATCTACTATCTTCTGTTTTCTGCCTACTGCCTACCGCTTACTGCCTACTTTTGCGGGGCCGGTCTCGCCATCATCTCCCGCATCCATTCCTCCACCGGGGGAAGAACCTCATCCACGTAATCAATTAAAAGCAGGTGCGGGCGGCCCGGCGCCAGATAAAACCTCTTGGGCTCGGGCAAACGCCGGTAGATCTTCTGAACGTAATCGAGCGGAAAGATCAGATCCTTTTCCCCGTGGAGAACCATAATCGGGGTCGGGATCTTCTCAATCGCGACAGGCAGGGGAGCGTGGCCTAGGGAGGCCATGGCCTTGAGCGAGATGGACTTCAGGGCCAGGGGGTCCTGGTCGATAAACTTCCGGGCATCCCCGTAAAACTTCGTCTTCTCCTTGGATAGGTCCAGATAAAGGGAAATCGGGACCGGGAAATCCGGGAGCAGCCGGGCCAAAGGCCCCAGCAGGGGTTTCACCACCCGGGACAGGGTGGGATTGCTCGTCAGCCGGACCGAATCCGGGTCGGCGAGATCCGCGATATTATGGCAGACGGCCCCCCTCAGGCGGTGGTCAACCGCCGCGGTGTAAAAAGCCACGATGCCCCCCTGGCTCGAGCCGGCCAGGAAAATATCCGTGCTGTATTTTTCCCGGGTGTAGTTTATGACTGTCTCGGTATCCCCGACCAGTTCCGGGATCGTGTAGCTCCCCCGTTTCCCCTCGGAGAGCCCGTGCCCCCGCGGGTCAAAACCGATCACGGAAAAGCCGCGCCGGCTCAATTTATACATGAACTCCGCGTAGGCCAGGGCATAGATCGAGGTTCCGGGCACGAAAACCACCGCGGGCGCGCCCGTTGGCCCCGGGAATATGGTCAGATGCAATTTCAGGCCATCGCTGATAACCGTATCGGTGAGGATTTCTTTTTTCACTTCCGGCGGAAGGCCCGCTCTCCGCAAAAGGCCGTCAAAGTAGGAATCCAGTTCCCGGGCGGAAGGAAGGCCGGCGGAGGACCGGCAGGAGAAAACCCCTCCCGCGCCGAGCAGTAAAAATAATCCCAACGCGACCCGCAGTCCTTTCATTTTCATGATTACTCCCTATGTCTGATATTTTAATAAATCGACCGTTTATTATATCCTTATATATTAAATGGATACGTTCAAAAGCATCTCCGGGCTCATCTTTGTTCTGGGCATGCCCCTCTTCTGCTTTTCCCTGCTCCGGAATTACCGGAGAAGAAAAACGTACATACCCTTCATGGGCTGGTCCCTGTTTGCCGTCGGTTTCCTGATGATTTTCGTGGCCATATTTTCATCCCTTCCCACTTTTATTTTCTTTCCCCAGAAAAGATCGGCGGAATCCATTATTTATTTCCTGGTCTGGCTGGTTCCTTCCACGGCCATGGTGTACACGGGCTGGACGACCCGAAATAAGCCAAGATCGAATGATGCGGAAAAATAATCAAATATTTTTCTTTTTTGGGGGGAAGGTTTCGCTCCCGAGCTCTGCGAGCCCGACGAAGCCCTTAACTCGTTGCTATTTTCCCTTTGCTCTATGCCCTCTGCTCTGCTTAAGCCGGGCGAAGTCGGGGCTGCTCCTTGTGCAGTGCCGTAATCCTAGCTGGCTGACCCGCCCCTCGACGGAGTTTACACTGAGCGAAACGAATGTGCTCGGGGCAACCGGGTCTAGCCAGTATCGATAAATACTTTATCGTCGAATTCTTCGAAGCCTGATTTCCGAAGAGTTCGTGTCGCGCCCCTCTGGGGTCCTCGTCCTGAGCCCCCATCGGGGTCGAAGGA
>JAPLJL010000410.1 GCA_026388615.1 Pseudomonadota bacterium
ACACCGTTCTGGTTTCCATCCAGCATGCCAATCCCGAGATCGGGACCATCCAGCCGATCGAGGAATTCGCCCGGATTGCCCACGCGAAAGGGGCGCTTTTTCACACCGATGCTGTCTGCACGGCGGGACTTTTACCGATAGAGGTGAAGGCCCTGGGCGCCGATCTGCTGACCTTTTCCAGTTCACCGATTTACGGTCCTCCGGGAACCGCCGCCCTGTACCTGAAAAAAAGCGTCCGGGTCATCCCCCAGATCGACGGCGGCATCCAGGAAAACGGGAGGCGGGCCGGCACCGAGAACCTTCCCGCCGTAGTTGGATTCGGCAAAGCCTGCGAGATCACCAGAAGCGAGCGCGAGGATAATTACCGGAAACTGTCCGGTTTGAGCCGGCACCTGATTGCCGAGCTTCCCGCGAAAATTGAGCATGTGTACCTGAACGGGCACCCGACCCGGCGGATCCCCAGCAACGTGAATTTTTCCGTGGAATTCATCGAGGGTGAGGCCATGCTTCTGTTCCTGGACCAGAAGGGGATTTACATTTCCAGCGGCTCGGCCTGCGCTTCCAAGGCCCTGAAAATGTCGCATGTGCTGACCGCCATTAACGTTGACCCGGCGGTGGGGCAGGGTTCCATCCTCTTCGCCCTCTCCCGGAACAACACCGATGCCGATGTTGATTACGTGCTTTCCGAATTCCCACCCATTGTGAAAAAGCTGCGGGAGATGTCTCCCCTCTGGGCTTATTTTCTGAAGACCGGGGGGAGGAAGCCCGCCGGCCCGGGTACGGATTATGAGCATGAGCATGAACATAATGACCAATAATTTGAATATATAACTCGAATTTAATGTCAAATGTCAAAGCTCAAAATTCAAATTAAATCCAAAGCTCCAAGCTCAAAGTTTTGGCATTAGAATTTTGACATTTATTTGACATTTGGATTTTGAACTTTGAACTTTTAAACGTTGAACCTTGAACCGAACGAACAAGGTAAATTAGACAGACCCTAATTGAGGAGGCCAAGATGCCGATTTATTCCGAAAAAGTGATGGACCATTTTCAGAACCCGCGCAATGTCGGAGAGATTCCGAATGCCGACGGGGTGGGCGAAATAGGCAACCCGGTTTGCGGGGATATGATGACCTTTTACATCAAGGTCAAGGATAATGTGATTGAGGATGTGAAATTCCAGACCTTCGGGTGCGGGGCGGCGATCGCCGTTTCCTCGATGGTTTCGGAGATGGCCAAAGGCAAGACGATCGATGAGGCCCTGAAAATGACCAAGGAGATGGTAGCGGAACAGCTCGGGGGGCTGCCCAAGAATAAAATGCACTGTTCCAACCTGGGCGCGGACGCGCTCCACAAGGCGATCGAGGACTATCGTAAAAAAAATCCAAATGTCAAAGCTCAAATTTCAAATCAAACCTAAAGTTCCAAGCCCCAAGCTTTGATATTTGAATTTTGGACATTTATTTGTCATTTGGATTTTGAACTTTGAACTTAATTTGGGATGAACCAATAAGAGGGGGAAAAATGGCAACAAAAACAAAAAAAACCGCCAAGACAACCTCCGGGAAAACTAAACCCAGCGCGAAAACCGGCTGCAAGTGCCCGATGTGCGAGCAGGAACTGGTTTCGCAGTGCCGGGATACCCTGGCTTGCCAGCCCTGTGAGATCAAGCTGAAAAAGTGCCCGAAATGCGGACGGCTTTACCAGAGCGATCTGAAGAGCTGCCCGACCTGCGAGACCTGCCGATGAGCGAGAAGATGACCATCATCCTATTTTCCGGCGAGCTCGATAAAGCCCTGGCCGCCTTTACGCTTGCCACCACCGCGGCCGCCAGCGGGATGGAGGTCACCATTTTCTTTACCTTTTGGGGTTTGAACCTTCTGAAGAAATCCAATTTTTCCTTTTCCAAAACCCAGCTCCTGATGCAGAAGATGCTGAATCTCATGAACCGGGGATTCCCGCTCTCCCGCCTGAACATGCTAGGCCTGGGACCCTGGATGATGAAAAAGCTGATGCAGAAAACCGGGATGGCCTCGCTCGAGGACATGATGAAGACCGCCCGGGCGCTCAAGGTCAGATACATCGCCTGCACCACCAGCTGCGGGGTGATGGGCCTGGGCCGGGAACAGCTGGTCGACACCGTGGACGATTTCACCGGGGCGGCCACTTACCTGGCCATCGCCCGGGAT
>JAPLJL010000175.1 GCA_026388615.1 Pseudomonadota bacterium
GCGGTCGGGGTGGGCGGACTTTACCTGGAGGTTCACCCGGAACCGGAGAAATCCCCTTGTGACGGAGCCAACATCTTTCCCCTGGGAAAACTTGCTAAGCTGCTGTCCGAAGTTGTCGCGATTGACCGACTGACAAAAAACAACTCAAAAAGGATGAAAAAATGAAAACCATTCCCGCCAATCCCTGGCCCAAGACGGGAAAAGCCCCCATACCCGAAACGGATACCGTCCGCAACATTACCCGTTTCGACCCGGTCATCAGCGCCCGGAAGGTCCTGAAGATCGAGGCCGAGGCGATTTTGAATCTGATTGATCGCCTGGACGACAGTTTCCGGAACGCCGTCAACCTGATCCTCGCCTGCGATGGCAAGGTGGTGGTCACCGGGCTCGGGAAATCCGGGATCATTGCCCACAAGTTCGCCTCCACCCTCTCCTCCACCGGAACCCCCTCGGTCTTTCTCCATCCCACCGATGCCACCCACGGCGGTCTGGGCATTCTCTCGGGGCGGGACATGCTCATAGCCCTATCCAATTCCGGGGAAACCGAGGAAATGGTTGATATTCTCCCCGTCATCAAGCGCCTGGGCCTGAAACTCATCGCCATCACCGGGAACCCGCATTCCACCCTCTCCCAGTCAGCCGATATCTACCTGGACGCGAGCGTCCCGAAAGAGGCCTGTCCCTTCGGGCTTTCTCCCACCGCCAGCACCACCGCGACCCTGGCCCTCTCCGATGCCCTCGCCATCGCCCTGATGGAAAGACGGGGAATCAGCCAGGAAGACCTGGCGCTGATCCACCCGGGCGGAATCATCGGCCGCCGCCTCCTCCTCCGGGTCGAGGACGTGATGCACACCGGCCAGGAAATCCCTCTGGCCACGGCCGGTCTAAAAATGCGGGATGTTCTCCTGGTCATCACCGGGAAACGTCTGGGGGTAGCCGGGATCACCAATACCCGCGGGGAACTGATCGGGGTCATTACCGACGGCGACCTCCGCCGGGCCCTGGAGCGCTATCCTGATCTCCTGGAGCGCCGCGTCGAGGAGATCATGAACCGCGATCCCAAGAATATCGAACGCCAGGCCCTGGCCGCCCAGGCCTTGCACATCATGGAGCAAAACTCGATCACCTCCCTGTTTGTCTATGACCAGGAGAGGGTTGATGTCCCGGTCGGAATTGTCCACATGCACGACCTGATCCGGGCCGGAATCCTTTAAAGGTTCCTCAGGGTCAGGGGCCAAGTGAAAATCATAAAATGTAATTTCTTAAATCCTGGAACCCGAGAACTCTCGGACCCTTGAACCCTTTGCGATTATGAACTCCCGCCCCCTGACCGCCCGGATTCGCTCCCTCCGCCTGCTGCTCCTGGATGTCGACGGGGTTCTCACCGACGGGAAAATCTACATCGGCCCCGGCGGATTCGAATTGAAAAGCTTCCACGTGCACGACGGACTGGGGATCAAGCTTCTGGAAGAGGCCGGGATCCGGGTGGGGTTTCTCAGCAACCGCAAGTCCCCCCTGGTCGCACGGAGGGCCCGGGAACTTGGGGTCAAGATCGTGCAAACCGGTTTGGCCGACAAAGTCGAGGCTTATGAAAAGCTGAAGCGGAAACTCAGGCTCCAGGACGACGAGGTCGGTTATGTGGGCGACGATATCCCGGATCTCGACCTCCTGAAAAAGGTCGGGGTTCCCTTCGCGGTCCGGGGCGCCCCCCCCAAACTGGTCCGGGCCGCGCTTTATACCACCCGCCGGCGGGGAGGCGAGGGAGCCGTCCGCGAGATCGCCGAGCTGATCCTGCGTGAGTTTTCCAAATCCCATCCCTCCGAGCGAAAAAAGCGTCGTATTTAAATCAGAAATACACTTGCTTTGTCATTCTGAGCCCTGCTTGTCCCGAGCTCTGTCGAGGGAAGCCTGTCGAAGGGCGAAAAATCTCTCTTCCCTGGAGAAGCCAGAAAAATCAGACCCTTCGCTAATAGATTTGCTTCGCTCACCGCATGGTTTATCCTGAGCCCTTCGAGATCCTTCTCCTACCAGAGGCGGGATCAGGATGACAAAGAGCGAAGGGCTCAGGGTAACATTTTAGGTGTTTTAAAACGGTTTCTAAAATCATGGTTTTTTGAGATTGTTTAGAATTTTAAATTTAGAATCTACAATATAAGCTATGGCCGAAAATCAAAACTTGACCGGCAAAACCAAAGCCCGGACCTATATCCTGATTTTAGTCCTCTTGGGCACCGGGATTTTCTTTTATTTCCACACCGGGAAAAAACTGATCGGGGTGAAGATCGCTCCCCAGGATCAGATCAGTTCCTCCAGCAGCCTGAGGATTACCGACCTTTTCTATGCCCGGACCGAAGGGGAAAGGCTCTCCCTGAAAGTCAGCGCCGACTCGGCCGAATACCGGGAAAACCCCCGGATCGCCAACCTGGAGAATATCCGGGCCCGGGTCTACCCCAACTCGGGCGGCGAGATTCGCATCTTCAGTGACTCGGGCCAGTACGACCTC
>JAPLJL010000375.1 GCA_026388615.1 Pseudomonadota bacterium
TGGATGTCCATCTTCTGGTAAAAATCGAGCGGGAGCTTCAGGGCCCGGGCTCGGGAACGGACATAGCTCATCGCCGCCCGGGCGGACTCCTTCATCACGTCGCCCAGGTTGCCGGTGATGGTCCGCTCGCCTTTGCCCGGCATGGTGGTGACCTCGATGTGCAGGATCTCGCCCCCCAGCTCGGTCCAGGCCAGGCCGGTGCTCATCCCCACCCGGTTTTCCTTTTCCTTCTGGCTCTGGCGGTATTTGTAGATGCCCAGATACTTCCGGAGGCTATTGAAGGTGATCGAAATCGGCTCCTCCGTGGGGGTCCGGACGATGTTCTTTGCCACTTTGCGGAGGATGTTAGCCAGCTCCCGCTCCAGGTTGCGCACCCCCGCTTCCTTGGTGTAATGGCGGATGACCCCGTAGATGGTGGCGTCGGAGAAAACGATTTTCTTGTCTTTCAGCCCGTGCTCCTCCTTCTGCTTGGGGAGGAGGAAACGCTTGGCGATGTGGAACTTCTCTTCCTCGGTATAGCCGGGCAGGCGGATGACCTCCATCCGGTCCTGCAGGGGACCGGGGATGGAGTGGAGGACGTTGGCGGTGCAGATAAACATGACCTTGGAAAGGTCATAATCAAGATCGAGGTAATGGTCATTGAAAGAATTATTGAGCTCGGGATCCAGAACCTCCATCAGCGCGGCCGAGGGGTCGCCCCGGAAGTCGGTGCTCATCTTGTCCACCTCGTCAATCAGGAAGACCGGGTTGGAGGAACCGGCCCGCTTCATCGACTGGATGATTTTGCCGGGGAGGGCGCCGATGTAGGTGCGGCGATGACCCCGGATCTCGGCCTCGTCCCGGACCCCGCCCAGGGAGATCCGCACGAACTTCCGGTTGGTGGCCCGGGCGATGGATTTGCCCAGGGAAGTCTTCCCCACCCCCGGGGGCCCCGCGAAGCAGATGATCGGGCCCTTGAGCTTGCCCACCAGTTTCTGGACCGCCAGATATTCGAGGATGCGTTCCTTGACCTTCTTCAGGCCGTAGTGGTCCTCTTCCAGGATCTTCTCGGCCGCGTCGAGATCGATCTTGTCCTCGGTGTATTCCTGCCAAGGCAGGGAGAGGATCCAATCGATGTAGTTCCGGCTGACGGTGGCCTCCGCTGACATCGGGGGCATGAGCTTCAGTTTTTTCATCTCCTTGGTGGTCTTGTCCAGGGCCTCTTCGGAGAGTTTTTTCTGCTTGATTTTATTTTCCAGTTCCGTGATCTCGGTCTGGAACTCGTCCTTCCGGCCGAGCTCCTTCTGGATCGCCCGCATCTGCTCGTTCAGGTAGTATTCCTTCTGGGTCCTTTCCATCTGTTTCTTGACCCGGCCCCGGATCTTCCGCTCGATTTGCAGGATCTCGATCTCCCCCTGGAGGAAGGTGAAGATGGTTTCGAGGCGCTGATTCAGGTCCACGATCTCGAGGAGCTTCTGCTTCTCGTCCAGCTTCACGTCCAGGTGCGGGGAAATCACGTCGATCAGGCGGGAGGGGTCGTCGATCCCGGCCACGGTGACGATCATTTCCGGGGGGACTTTCTTGTTCATCTTGACGAAGGCCTCGAAGGCGGAAATGGTGTTCCGGACCAGAGCCTGGGTTTCCGGGCCTTCCTCCTGGCTGTCCTGGATCTCGTCCAGCTCGACCAGGTAGAAGTCATCCCGGGGGATGAAATCCTTGACCCGGGCCCGCTTTTTCCCCTCAATCAGGATCTTCACGGTCCCGTCCGGGAGCTTAAGCATCTGGAGAATGGTGGAAACCGTTCCCACCGAGTAGATGTCCTCGGGCTTGGGGTCGTTAGTCTTGGCATTTCGCTGGGCCACCAGGAAGATCTCGCGCTCCCGGGTCATGGCCATATTCAGGGCCGCCACCGACTTTTCCCGGCCGACGAAAAGGGGAACCATCAGGTGGGGGAAAACAATGATATCCCGGAGGGGCAGCAGGGGCATGACCTGGCCTTTGCCGCCCGGGGCTAAGGTGTCGCGATTGTCGATACTGAAAGCCATACTCTTACCTCCTTTATTCCGAAAAGGGGATCTTAGGCCGTCCCCACGGCGGTTTTCCCGTAGACCAGGATCGGGTCCTTCCCCTGCAGGAGCACCTCGGCGTTGAGGATCACCTCCCGAACCTCGGTCTGGGAGGGGAGGTCATACATGATGTTGAGCATCACCTGCTCGAGGATGGCCCGGAGTCCCCGGGCCCCGGTGCTCCGCTGCTGGGCTTCCTTGGCCACCGCGTTTAAGAAATCCTCGGTGAACTTCAGTTTTACCCCTTCGATTTCGAAGAGTTTTTGATACTGTTTTAAAATCGCGTTCTTGGGCTTGGTCATGATGCTGACCAGGTCGGCTTCCTCCAGTTCATCCAGGGCGGCCACCACCGGGAGCCGGCCCACGAATTCCGGGATCAGCCCGTAGCGGATCAGGTCCTCGGGCTGGGACTCGCGGAGAATATCTCCGATTTTTTTCTCTTTCTTGCTCAGGATCCGGGCCCCGAAACCGATCCCGCTCGCGGAGATCCGGCCCGAGACGATCTTGTCCAGGCCCACGAAGGCGCCCCCGCAGATGAAGAGGATGTTGGTGGTGTCCACCCGGATGTATTCCTGCTGGGGGTGCTTCCGCCCGCCCTTGGGGGGGACGTTGGCCGTGGTGCCCTCGATGATTTTGAGAAGGGCCTGCTGGACCCCTTCCCCGGAGACGTCCCGGGTGATCGAGGGGTTTTCCGACTTGCGCGAGATCTTGTCGATCTCATCGATGTAAACGATCCCCCGCTTGGTTTTTTCCAGGTCGTAGTCGGCGGCCTGGAGCAGGTTCAGGATCACGTTTTCCACGTCTTCGCCCACGTAGCCGGCCTCGGTCAGGGTGGTGGCGTCGGCGATCGCGAAAGGAACCTCCAGGATCCGGGCCAGGGTCTGGGCCAGGAGGGTCTTGCCCGAACCGGTCGGCCCCAGCATCAGGACGTTGGACTTCTGGAGCTCGATGTCCCCCGGGGAAATATTGCGGTCGATCCGTTTGTAGTGGTTATAAACCGCCACCGAGAGGATCTTCTTGGCCTGTTCCTGGCCGATCACGTACTGGTCCAGGATGCCCTTGATCTCGGCCGGGCGGGGCAGGCGGTTTTTCGGGATGGAAAGGTCATCCCGGTCCTTTTCCTCGGCGATGATTTCGTTGCAGAGCTCAACGCACTCGTCGCAGATGAAAACCGAGGGACCGGCGATCAACCGCCGCACTTCGCGCTGGCCCTTGCCGCAGAAAGAGCAGGAAAGCTCCCGGGGCTCGTTTAAATTTCTCCGGTTCATGGATTTTTTCCCGCTTCCGTCTTGACGGGGCGGGCCGACTTCCGCTTTTCCATCACCTCGTCGATAATTCCGTATTCCTTGGCCTCCGCGGCGGTCATGATGAAATCCCGTTCGGTGTCCCGCTCGATCCGGGCCAGGTCCTGCTTGGTATGGAAAGCGAGGATCTGATTCAGCTCCTGCCGGATCCGGAGGATCTCCTTGGCGTGGATGGAGATATCGGTGGCCTGCCCCTGCACCCCCCCGATCGGCTGGTGGATGATGATCCGGGAGTTGGGGAGGGCAAAGCGCTTCCCGAAGTTCCCGGCGGCCAGGAGCAGGGCCCCCATGCTTGCGGCCTGGCCCATGCAGAGGGTTGAAATCGGGCATTGGATGAAGCGCATGGTGTCGTAAATCGCCAGTCCGGCGGAGATCACCCCCCCGGGGCTGTTGACGTAAACGTTGATTTCCTTGTCGGGGTCCTCGGATTCCAGGAAGAGGAACTGGGCGATGATCAGGTTGGCGATGTCGTCGTCAATCGCCGTGCCGATGAAGATGATCCGGTCCTTGAGCAGGCGCGAAAAAATATCGTAGGCCCGTTCCCCTCGGTGGGTCTGCTCGATTACGATTGGGATCAGGGTGTTTTTCATTCTTTAATCTTAGCATTTGCCAGGAGCAAGGCAAAGATTCGCTCTCGGAGAAGTTCCTGGCGGGCTTGATTTTTCAGCTTTTCCTGCTCTTCCTCCGGATTTTTCCCGCCCTGCCGGCTTTTCGGGTCGCCCAGCTTGGCTTCGATCTCTTCGGCGCTGATCTCGATTTTTTCCTGGGCGGCGATCGAGTTAAAGAGGATTTCGTTCTGGAGCTCGTGGGCCGCCTCCTCCTGGAAACGCTCGAGGAGCTTTTTCCCTTCCTCGGTTTCCAGGTTGAAAGCCAGGCCTTGCTGGCCCAGGTTCGACTGCATGAGATAAAGCAGGAATTGGGCTCGTTCCTCGACGGCAGCGGGGGCCAGGGTGACCGGGTTGCGTTCCCGCAGCTGGGCCAGGAGGCGGTTTTTCAGCTCCCGCTCCTCCCGGTTCTGGCTTTCCTTTTCCAGGCCGGCCCGGATGGCGCCGGTCAGTTCCGGCAGGGTTTTATAGGAAGAAACCTCGCGGGCAAAATCATCGTTTAATTCGGGGAGGATGGCTTCCTTGATCTCGTGCACCTTGAGATTCATGGTGGCTGCCTTTCCGGAGAGCCCTTTCTGGGGATGATCGGCGGGAAAGGTGACCCGGACCTCTTTCTGCTCCTCCCGTTTCATCCCCAGGAGGGCTTCCTCCATGTCCGGGAGAAAGCGGTTGGTCCCCACTTGGACGGTAACACTCTTCTGGGCCTTTTCCTTTTTCTCCCCGGGAAGGAGAACCCGGTAATCCAGCACCACGTGGTCGTCTTTCTTCACGGGGCGGTTTTCTTCCACCACCTTGAGCTGGACCTGCCCCGAGCGGAGCTTCTCCAGGTTGGCGGTGACCTCTTCCTCCGGGACCGGGAAGCGGGGCTTTTCCACGGAAAGGTCGCGGTAGCGCCGGGCCTCCACTTTCGGAAGAACGGCGAACGTGACGTGGTAGCGGAAAGGCTGGTCCGCGGCGAATTTGTCGGTCTCAATCCGCGGCCGGCTGGCGGGCTCAAGGCTTTTCTGGGCCAGGGCGGCCGGGTAGGTATCCTCGACCAGATGCTCGATGGCATGGGCCTCGGCCTCTTCGCGGAAATAACTTTCCAGCACGGGGCGGGGAATTTTGCCGGGCCGGAAGCCCTTGATCTTAGCCTTCTTGCCGACAAGCAGGTAGGCATGATCGATTTCCGCCTTCACCATCTCCGGCGGGATTTCCACAGAGAGCTTGATCTGCTGGTTCTCGACTTCCTGGGTTTCCATCTTCAGGTTTTTCAGTTCCGTATCCATGGGTGTCCTTTCGTAAAATTTGTGTTTCCGTCAGCTTTTATCCCTCCCCATAATCCTCTTCCCTGTTTGCCCCGTTAAAGGCGGAGGTGGGTGCCGCCCCGGCGGGCCCGAGAGAGGAGGCCTCCGGCTCCGCTTCCAGCCCGTAGGGCAGAAGCCTGCGGCTCGGAGAGGTGAGGAGAGTGTTTCTCCTGATAAAATTTGGTGCGAGAGGGGGGAATTGAACCCCCATCCGCTATTGCGGACCAGATCCTAAGTCTGGCGCGTCTGCCATTTCCGCCACTCTCGCCCGATTAAGATCTACCCCAGTCCAAAGTATATATTTTAACAAGTTTAAGCATTTCCCGCCTCTCCGGGGCTAATTATGGGAAAAACGGTCGAAAATAAACCCGGAGTCATTTATCCCCGGCACACTCATCGCGGGGCTTGTCCCGCGGACTCTGCCCGCGGGGAACCCGGGGCCCGCCAGGTTTTGATTAGCCGTATTTTCTTTTCTCTCTGCCAGCTTTTCACCTCAAATTCTCTTTTGCTTGCTTTTGACTTATCGGAATATTCTTCCCAGTAGACCAGGTAAACCGGCCGACGGGATCTCGTATACTTAGCGCCTTTGCCGCGGTTATGGATAATAAGACGATTTAATAAATTATTAGTTATGCCGGAATAGAGTGAATCATCCTTACATTTAAGAATATAAAAAAACCAGCTCATCAGCGGAGGTGAAATTAAAAACCCCTCACCTTAGGCTTGGGGTTTTATCAAAGGTTGAAATCAACGCTCCTCGCTGCGCGCGGAGTTTTTTTATCAGAGAAGAAAATAAGTGGGTCGTACAGGAATCGAACCTGTGGCCCGCGGATTAAGAGTCCGCTGCTCTACCTGCTGAGCTAACGACCCAATTCCTGGCGCGCCCGGGGCGACTCGAACGCCCGACCTGCGGATTCGAAGTCCGACGCTCTATCCATCTGAGCTACGTGCGCTAGAGTGGGGTGAGTGAAGGGGCTTGAACCCTCAACCACTGGAGCCACAGTCCAGTGCTCTGCCAATTGAGCTACACCCACCATCCAAAGAGTTAATCCTATAATCAAAATCCGCTAAATTATCAACCATCCTGATTATATTATAATGTTTTATTTTCCTTTTTTCGTTTCCCGACTCACTTTATTTCTGGCGTCTTGATTTTTACCTTTTACCTTTCACCTTTGACCTTTAACCTGTTTAGAAGATGGTGCGCCTGGAGCGACTCGAACGCTCGACCTACGGATTAGAAGTCCGTTGCTCTATCCATCTGAGCTACAGGCGCTCTTTTTCCATTTTATTTCCTAAGGTTAATGTAGGTATTTGCCGCCCCTCCGTCAAGGAAGACGGCCGGTTTTTCCCCCGGCCCGGCTGGAATTTTCTTGCTGATCACCCGGCCGGCGGGTTTTGTGCTCTTCGTTCTTCCGTTTCCCCGCTCTCGTTTTTTCCTGTTTATGGCCTGCGGTATGAATCGTTTGACCGTTCTCCGTTTTTTTCAGATAATGCTGAAAACCCGGTTCTCCTTAAATTCATTTCTTGTTTAAGAGCCTGAGAGTTTTTATCCAGGGCGAGTAAGGAAAAATGGCAGGTAGAGAAGAAGATTCAAAAGATGAGGTTCTGTGTCAAAGATTGCTCAAATTAATAGAAATTCAGAAGCATCGTTTGCGCCAATTTATTTGATTGCGATTTTGCTCGTTTTCGCCGCCGGGGGACCATTCGGTTGCAGTCACAAATCCAGTCCCGGCGGTCACGGCGTTCCTTATACCGAAGAGCGGGCCCCCTGTTCAAAATCCAATCCCCTCAAGAATCTTTACTTCGGCGATCTGCACTCCCATACCTCATCTTCCTATGACGCGTGGATCTGGGGGAGCCGGGCGACCCCGGAGGATGCCTACCGTTTCGCCCGGGGCGAGCGGATCGGCCTGGAGCCGTTCAATCCGGAAGGAGAGCCCACCCGGAGGCTCAAGCTCGAGCGCCCGCTCGATTTCGCCGCGGTCACCGACCATTCCGAGTTTTTCGGCGAGACCGACGCCTGCACGGCGCCCGGTTTGAGCGTCTATGACTCCCCGTCGTGTTCGCTCATCCGGGACGGGAACGACATGAGCATGCTGATCTTTTCCAATGTTATTTTCAGCGCGAGCCCGGCGCGCTTTCCGGACATCTGCGGTCCGGCGGGAATAGACTGCGCGGAACGGGCCCGGGTGGTGTGGCAAAGAACCCAGGCGGCGGCGGAGGGAGCTTACGACCGCTCCGCGGATTGTTCTTTCACTTCTTTTGTCGCCTATGAGTACACCGATACCGCGGGGATCAGCAACCTGCATCGAAACGTGATCTTCCGGAACGCCGCGGTCCCCGACCTGCCGGTAAGTTACCTGGAGCAGGCAACGCCCCTGGGATTTTTAAGCGAGCTGGAAAGAATTTGCCCCGGCTCCGGGGAAGGCTGCGAAGCCATCTCTATCCCCCACAACTCGAACCTCAGCAACGGGAGGATGTTCGCGGCCGAATACCCGGGGGCGCAAAACCGGGAAGAGGAGAAGGCGCTGGCCGCACTCCGGGCGCGGCGGGAGCCCCTGGCCGAGATTTTCCAGCATAAGGGGGATTCGGAATGCCGGCAGAGCTTTTCCGGGATCCAGGGCCCGGATGATGATCTCTGCGGTTTTGAGAAATCAAACTGGTTTTCCCCGGAGGATTGCGGTGCAGGCACTGGCTCGGGGGGAATGATGGGGCAGGGGTGCCTTTCCCGGTGGGATTTCATCCGCCCCGCCCTGCTGAAGGGTTTGCTGGAAGAGGAGCGCCTGGGGGTTAACCCCTTCAAGCTCGGGATCATCGCCTCCACCGACACCCACAATGCCACTCCCGGCGCGGTGGAGGAAAACCGCTATGAGGGCCACGCGGGATGGAACGAAGACAGCATTTCGAAGCGGCTCACCCTGATCACCTATGGGCCGTTAATGATCGCTGCCAATCCGGGAGGATTGACCGCCGTTTGGGCGGAAGAGAATTCCCGCGACTCGATCTTCAATGCCCTGCTCCGGCGGGAGACCTATGCCACCAGCGGCCCCCGGATTTCCGTGCGGTTTTTCGGGGGCTGGAATTTGCCCGGCAGCATGTGCGGCGCTTCCAGCCTGGTGGAGATCGGCTCCCGGGAGGGCGTGCCGATGGGCGGAGACCTGCCGCCGATGCCGGCCGGAGTCTCGGCCCCCACCTTTGGAATCCTGGCGGCCCGGGATCCGGGCGGGGGCGGAAGAACCGGAACGCCCCTGCAGCGCGTTCAGGTCATCAAGGGGTGGCTGGAAACCGCCACCCAGCCGGCTTACCGGGTCTACGAGGTTGCCGGGGATCCCGATAACGGCGCGTCCGTAGACCCCACCACCTGCGAAATCGCGGGAGCCGGTTTCGATACGCTCTGTACCGTCTGGACCGATCCGGATTTTCATCCCGGGCAGAGGGCTTTTTATTATGCCCGGGTGATCGAGAACCCGACCTGCCGCTGGAGCACCATTCAGTGCCACCTCCTGGCCCCGGATCTGCGCCCGGGTCCGTGCGATGACCCGCTGATTCCCAAGGTGATCCAGGAACGGGCCTGGACCTCTCCCGTCTGGTACCGGCCGGAGGCCAATTCAAATCCGCCGGGATGAAAAATGGCGTTCTCAGTAGAAATTGGCGGTGGGGGGATTCCCGCCCGCGATTTAATCGGCAGGGAAGAGCAAGCTTCATCGGCTGGCTCGGTATTGTATTGACCTCCCGGGGTCATTTAAAATTCAACCATGAAATCCAAATCGATAATTAAATCTTTTGGGCTGGGAGGGATTTTATTCTTCGGGGCGGCGATCCTGGCCGTCCCGGCCCGCGCGGATTCCGGCCCTCTCTCCCCGCCGGAGAAAAACCAGGTCCAGCTCCAGGCCGCCGGAAATCTTCGTCCCGAAGCGTGGGCCGTTCCGATCACCGATAGAGTCGGATTGCCTAACCTGTTCAAGGTCAACGAAAAACTTTATCGCGGCGCCCAGCCGAAGAGGAAAGGCTATGCGGAGCTGAAGGCGATGGGGATCAAATCGGTTATCGATCTCCGGTTCCTGCACTCCGAAAGGGATAAGTGCAAGAAGTACGGATTGAATTGCGTGCGCCTGCCCCAGATAACCTGGGCGGAGAACAATCCGGACGTGATCGACTTCCTCCGGGCGGTCACCGACCCCGGCAATCAGCCGGTTTTCGTTCATTGCTATCACGGCTCCGACCGGACCGGCGCGATGATCGCGGCCTATCGAGTTGTCGTGCAGGGGTGGTCCAGGGAAGAGGCCATCAAGGAAATGACCGAAGGCGGATACGGGTTCCATCCCATGTGGAAAAACCTGGTTAAGTTCATCCAGGATCTGGAGGTCGAGAAGATCCGCAAAATCCTGGAGACCAAGCGCTAGAGGAAAAAACTATTCCCTCCACCTCAGCCCCGGCCGGAATGGCCGGATTTCAGATGTCCCCCTCTAACGAGGGCGGCGGGAACGAAGAAAAAAACGTAAATTATTAAGGGGGCTGATGATTTGTCTGGCCCTGGTTTTGAACCGGAAGATCTATGCCGGGGGAAAACCAGGGGAGGTTAAGCCGGCCCATCAGAAAATGATCGCCATTTCCGCCGGGTGGAATCACCCCTGCAGCCCTGCTCACCGACGGTTCAGTGCCATGCGGGGGAGCCAACGGGGAGGGACAGCTGGGGGATGGAACCCGGGAGACCCGGAATGTTCCCATAAAAGTATTGGGGCTTGGACCATAACCCGAATTATGGATTTCAGAGGCCAGGGCTCGCTTTTTGCATAACGGGGAGTTGGAGGAAGAAATATATGTTTATTTCTATTTTTCTCTTGACATCCTCGGAAAAAGAGTGAAAATAGAGAACAGGATATCCGATTTTTTAACCTTTATTAACAAGGAGGAAGAATGGCTCAGAAGGTAACGAAGGTTGGAGTAAAGAGGGAAAAGGGCTGGCTTTATTACATTGACAAACAGGGGAACGTTGCCCGCAAGAAAATGGCCCGGGGCGGCGCCAAGAAACAGAATCTGGGCAAGGCCGAAGTAGTCTCCAAGACCGGAATCAAAAGGGAAGACGGTTTCCTCTATTTCATCGACAAGCAGGGGGATATCTCCCGGGCCGAGATGGCCAGAAAGAAGAAGAAGAAGAAATAGTTTTTTAAACTTATTCCTGCTGAAAAATAAGACCCAGCCCGCCTGAGAAGGTGGCTGGGTTTTTTTTCGCAAATTCAAACGTTAGCTTTATTTTTTCTCTGAGGAAATCGCCCGGTAGGTCTGCATGTAGCGTCGGCAGATGCGGTCGCGGCCCAGGATGGCGTCGGAGGCCCGGAGAGACATCAGGGTATTGATCCGGGTGGGATCCATGATCGCCGCGTCCAGGCCGGCCTGCAGGCAGAGGATCAAAAAGGTGTGATTGATCACCTCTCTTTGCGGCAGACCGAAGCTGATGTTGCTCAGGCCCACTACGGTCCGGGCGCCGGGAAACCGGGTTTTGATCGAGCTGATCAATTCCAGGTTCATCACCCCGGCTTTATCATTGGCGCAGATCGGCATGACCAGGGGATCAAAATACAGGCACTCGGGGTTGATTCCTTTTTCCCGGGCGGCCTGGTAGATTCTTTCCGCGGCCCGCAACCGCCCTTCCATCGAGGTGGGGATGCCTTTTTCGTCCATGCAGAGGGCGATGACCGGGCCGCCCGTGCTCCGGGCCAGGGCCAGCATGCTTTCGAGGCGGGCCGGGGCGGCGCTCGCGGAATTGATCCAGGGAGTGGGGCCCTTCACCAGTTGGAGTCCGGCCGCGATCACCTCGGAATTTTCCGAGTCGATCGCCAGCGGCTTGGCGGTGGCTTGCTGGACGACCTCCACCAGCCATTTCATGTCCTCGATCTCGGCCGCAGCCTGGGTTTTACCGGTACCGGCGTTGACGTCGATCACGTCCGCCCCGGCCTGGTCCTGTTTACGCACGGCCGCGGTGATCGCCTCGGCGTCCCTCTGGTTGATGGCCGCGGCGATGCCCTTCAGGGTGCCGTTGATTTTTTCGCCGATGATCAGCATGGACTGTCTCCCTTCCGTTGTTAATATAAGTATAGAAAAATATCATGACTGTCCAAATTTAAAAATCCCCCTTACCCATCCCTCTCCCCTGGGGAAGCGGGATGAAGGGATGGATAGGAATTAATTATGGAAAAATTAGTTCTTTTTGACCTCGATGGAACTCTCATCGAATCGATGAAGTTCGATGCCGATTGTTACGTGGAGGCGGTCCGGCTGGTCCTGGGGATCGTGTCGGTGGATACCGACTGGTCCCACTATCATAATGTGACCGACGCCGGGATCCTGGCGGAGATCCACCGGATGAATTTTCACCGGGAGATCGGCCGGGATCCGGCCCGGAAGGTCAAAGAGAGCTTCGTCCGGATCATCAAGGCCCGTTTGCAATCGGAAAAGATCAGATTAAAACCCCTGCGGGGGGCCGGCGAAGCCCTGCGGGTTCTTCAGGCCTCGGACCGCTGGATGGTCGCCCTGGCTACGGGGGGCTGGCGGGAATCAGCGGAGGTCAAGCTCAGAAACGCGGGCCTGCCGGTGAACGAGATCCCGATTTTTTCCGCCAACGATTCGATTTCCCGGCCGGGAATTTTGCAGGCAGCGGTCCAGGCGATGTTGAAAAGCGAAAAAATAAAGCGTTTCGAGAAGATCGTGTACGTCGGAGACGGGGTTTGGGATGTCTGGGCGGCCCGGGAAATGAAGGTCGCCTTTGTGGGGGTAGGGACGGGGACAAAAATACTTCTGCGGGAGGGGGCAGGCCGGGTGGTCAGGGATTATTCGGATTTGAAAAAATTCCTGACGGCGCTGGAAACCAGCACTATCCCATAATATTTCAATAGGTCCTATAAGTCCTATAGGACCTATTAAATTCTGGTGATTACGGTCAGGACTTCGACGTGGGGGGTTTGGGGAAACATATCGAAAGGCGTTACTTTCAATACCCGATACCCTGATTCCGCCGGCAGGGACAGATCCCGCGCCAGGATCGCCGGGGTGCAGGAGATATAAACTATCCGCCGGGGATTGAGCTTCAGCGCCAGTCCCAGTTCCTCTTTCCCCCCTTCCCGGGGCGGGTTGAGCAGAACCAGATCGAAGCTTTCCCCCTTTTCCGTCAGCTTTTTCAATTCCCCCGCCGCGTCCCCCTGGGAAAACGTGAGGTGATCAAGACCGAGCTTGGCCCGTCTCTTTTCGGCCGCGCGGACGGCGGCGGGATTCCTTTCGATGGCCAGGATCCGGCCGGAAGCGGGGGAAAAAGCGAAGCTGAAGTTTCCGCTTCCGGCGAAGAGTTCCAGGACCCGTTCTTCCGGCCCGGGTTTAAGCTCCCGGGCCACCGCCTGGACCAGGATTTCATTGAGCGCGCGATTGGCCTGAACGAACTCTCGTCTGCGGCTGTCCACCGCGATCTTCAACCCGGCCATTTCCGCCAGCTGGAGGAGCTCTTCCCGGTCTTTCCGGGAGGCGGGAGGGATGAAATCCACGCTGACCACCCCATCTTCGTCCCGGGTCATTTCGCAGGAGGTGAAGGCCAGGGAACGGGGACGGATTTCCTTCAGAAAGTCCCGGACGAAATTAAAAGCCGGCTTGAGTTCCGGTTCGAGGAGGAGGCAATCCTCGACCGCGACGAACTTATGGGAGCCTCGAACGGAAAAGCCCAGCCGGCCCGAGTCCAGGTTGAAACGCGCCCGGCGGCGGTATCCGAGCTCCCGGGGGGAGGGCACGGTCGGTTCCACTTCCACCCCGGCAAATCGGCCGATCCGGAGGAGGGCATCGCGGACAATCGCCTGCTTGGCCGCCAGCTGGGCCTGATAACTCACGTGCTGCCAGGAACAGCCGCCGCATTTGCCGAAGTACTGGCAGGGCGCCTCGACCCGGTCAGCCGAGGGCCGGGTGATTTCCATGATCTGGGAGCGGATGAAATTTTTCTTGCGGGAGACCGGCTCGACGATCAGCTCGTCGCCCGGTGCGGAAAACGGCACGAAGTGAACCATCCCCTCCGCGCGCCCCACGCCGTCCCCGGAATCCGCCAGCCCGGTTATTTTCAGTTCGTAGGTTTCCAAATTGTTTCAATTATAATTAAAAAGTCTTATAAGTCGTATAGGTCCTATCGGGCCGATAAAAACCAAGAGGAAACCAGTGATGAAAAAAGGGATGATTTTGATCCTGGGGCTGGCCGGGATTTGCCTGGCGGCCTGTGCCTCGGATATTTCGCAAAAGTACGCCTTTTCCCTGGTGGAGCCGGCGATTAGTGAGTCCACGGCGATGCAGGACGAGACCCTCCGGATAATCATCACGCCGGGCGTTTACGAAATCGGGCTCTTGATTGATAACCTGGTCTGGGAACCGGTATTTATCAATTGGAACGACGCCCGTTATATTGACCCGGACGGGAAAACCCAGCGGCTCATTCACCGGGGGATCAAGCTCCAGGATAAGGAAGTCCCCCAGGCATCCGGGAAAATCCGGCCCCGGGAATCCCTGGATGAGCTGATCATCCCCTTCGACAAGATCAAGCAGTCAATGGAAGGATGGTATATCGAGCACCTGTTTGACGGCTACGAAAACCGGACCCCGGGATTCGAGTTTGGGATCGTCCTGCCGGTGCAGACCAAGGCGGGGAAGAGCGAGTATCATTTGAAGGTAAAAGCGACGAGAAAATAAATTACCAGAAATCTGCCCAGACTTTTCCCGGTAACTCGATAACCGAAATCATTAGCCTTTTTTCTTTTTTGGGGGTAGGTTTCACTCCACGCACAATGCGTGCAGTCCTGTAATCCCGGCAGGCTGACCCGCAGGGTCTCGCCGGTATCGATAAAAACTCTATCGTCGAGTTCATCGGAGCCTGGTTTACCCGGAGTGCGCGTCGTGAGAACCCACCCCCAGGTCTTCGGTAAAAACAAAGAAACTACCCAGAATTCGTTTCTGATTTATTTTTCCTGGGATTTTTCGATCTTGGCCCAGGAATCGCGGAGGGAAACGGTCCGGTTGAACACCAGCAGGTGTCCGGGAGTCGAATCGGGATCGACGCAGAAATAACCCAGCCTTTCAAATTGATAGCGGTTTTCGGGCTGGGCTTTTCCCAGGCTGGGCTCGATCCGGCAGGAAATCAGGATCTTGAGTGAGTCCGGATTAATAGCTTTCGTGAAATCGGCACCTTCCTCCCCCTCCAGGGGATTGGGCTTGTCGAAGAACCGATCATAAAGCCGGACCTCGGCGGGAAGCGAGTGCTCCGCCGAAACCCAGTGCAGGGTGCCTTTGATCTTGCGCCCGTCCGGGGTGCCGCCGCCGCGGGTGGCCGGGTCCCAGGTGCAGTGAAGCTCATTGACCTCGCCGGTATTTTTATCCTTTAAAACCTTCACGCACTTGATGATGCAGGCGTAGCGGAGCCTGACCTCCCGGCCCGGGGCCAGGCGAAACCATTTCGGGGGCGGGTCTTCCCGGAAGTCGTCCTTTTCAATATAAATGACTTGGGCGAAGGGAACCTTCCGGCTGCCGAAGCCCGGGTCGGTGGGATGATAGGGGGCGTCGAATTCCTCCACCTGGCCCGCCGGAAAGTTATCGATCACCACCCGCAGGGGATTCAGAACCGCCATGACCCGGGGGCTCCGGTTTTCCAGGTCCTGGCGGACGCAGTGCTCGAGCATAGCCATGTCCACGATGCCCTCAGCCTTGGCCACCCCGATCCGCTCACAAAATTCCCGGATGGACTCGGGGGTATAACCCCGCCGGCGGAGGCCCGAGATGGTCGGCATCCGGGGGTCGTCCCAGCCCCGGACAATCCCTTTTTCCACCAGCTCCAGGAGCTTGCGCTTGCTCATGATGGTGTAGCTCAGATTCAGGCGAGCGAACTCGATCTGCTGGGGATGGGAGTAGACCTTCAGTTCATCCAGGAACCAGTCGTAAAGCGGGCGGTGATCCTCGAATTCGAGCGTGCAGATCGAATGGGTAATCCCCTCGATCGAATCGGAGAGGCAGTGGGCGAAGTCATACATGGGATAAATGCACCACTGGTCCCCGGTCCGGTGGTGGCGGGCCTTCTTGATCCGGTACATGATCGGGTCCCGCATGTTCATGTTTGCAGACTCCAGGTCGATCTTGGCCCGGAGGACGTGCGCGCCGTCGGGAAATTCCCCCGCCCGCATCCGGGCGAACAGGTCCAGGTTTTCCTCCGCCGAACGGTTCCGGTCGGGGCTGGCCTGGCCCGGCTGGTAAAAGTTGCCCCGGTATTTCTTGATTTCCTCTTCGCTCAGGCTGCAGACGTAGGCCTTGCCCAGCTGGATGAGTTCCACGGCGAACTGGTAAAGCTTTTCGAAATAGTTGGAGGCGTAGTAAAGCCGTTCTTCCCAGTCGAATCCCAGCCACCTGATGTTGTCCTGGATCGACTCGACGTATTCCACTTCCTCGGTCACGGGATTGGTGTCGTCCAGGCGCAGGTTGCAGGTGCCGTGGTATTCGGCGGCGAGCCCGAAGTTCAAACAGATCGATTTGGCGTGGCCGATATGGAGGTAGCCGTTCGGCTCCGGGGGAAAGCGGGTGGCCACCCGGCTGTCGTTTTTTCCCCGCTCCCGGTCGGCGTTGATAATTTCCTTGATGAAATTCGAGGCCGCGGCGGGAGCTCCCGGGGTTTTGTCCGCGGGTTCGGTCCCGGGGGAGGTTTTCTTTTCCGGGAAGTCCGTTTGGGTTTTTTTCTCGTTCATGGCTTGACCCAAGCATAAAACGGAGCCGGGTCTTTTGGCAATTGGCTTTCAGTAAAAAAAGGTTTTGGGTGATGGGTTTAGGTGATAGGTGTTTACCTATGACCCATGACCTATAACCTATGACCTTAGAAGAT
>JAPLJL010000377.1 GCA_026388615.1 Pseudomonadota bacterium
TTGATCCCGATCAAAACGTCGAACTGGCCCAGGCGGAGGTCCCGGAGGATCTCGCTCCGCTCGAAGGTCTGGATCTCGGAGTGGAGGTAGCGCACCTTCACCCCCAGTTCGCGGTAATACTCGGTCAGGTCTTCGGCCATCCTTTTGGTCAGGGTGGTGACCAGGGTGCGTTCTTTGGCCTCGACCTGCTTTTTGATCTCCCCGTGAAGGTCGAGCACCTGGTTTTTCGCCGGCCGGACTTCGACCGGGGGGTCGATCAGGCCGGTCGGCCGGATAATCTGCTCGACCGGCTGGTTCCGGGACTGTTTTAATTCGTAATCCCCGGGGGTGGCGGAAACGTAAATTACCTGCTTGATCCGCTCCCGGAACTCCTCGAACCGGAGGGGGCGGTTGTCCAGGGCCGAGGGCAAACGGAAACCGTATTCCACCAGGGTTTCCTTGCGGCTCCGGTCCCCGCGGTACATTCCGCCGATCTGGGGCACGGTGATATGGCTTTCGTCGATGAAAAGCAGGAAGTCCCCCGGGAAATAGTCGATCAGGGTGAAGGACGGCTCGCCCGGGGCCCGGCCGTCGAGGTGCCGGGAATAATTTTCGATCCCGGTGCAGTACTTGGTCTCGATCAGCATCTCCAGGTCGTAGCGGGTGCGCTGTTCCAGGCGCTGGGCCTCGAGCAGGCGGTTTTCCCGGTAAAACACCTCCAGCCTTTCCTTGAGTTCCGCCTGGATTCCCGCGATGGCCGCCTCCAGCTTCCCCCCGGTGGTGATGTAATGGGTGCCGGGGTAAACGGTCAGGCGCTTCAGTTTCTGGGAGACCGTGCCCCGGACGGGGTCAAACTCGGAAATGGCTTCGATCTTGTCCCCATCCAGCTCGACCCGGAAAGCCCGCTCTCCGGAATGGGGAGGGAAAATCTCGATCACGTCCCCGCGGGACCGGAAGCAGGAGCGGTGAAAATCGATTTCGTTCCGGGTGTACTGCAATTCGACCAGGCGGCGGATCAGCCGGTCCCGGTTGGCCTCCTTCCCGACCTCGAGATGAAGGTGATGCCGGCGGTATTCCTCGGGGGAGCCGATCCCGTAGATACAGGAAACGGAGGACACGACTACGACGTCCCTCCGCTCCAGGAGCGAGCGGGTGGCGGAGTGACGGAGGCGGTCGATCTCGTCATTGATCGAGGCGTCCTTTTCGATGTAGGTGTCGGTGGCCGGCAGGTAAGCCTCGGGCTGGTAATAGTCGTAGTAACTGATGAAAAACTCGACCGCGTTCTCCGGGAAAAGTTCCCGGAACTCGGTGAAAAGCTGGGCGGCCAGGGTCTTGTTGGGGGCGATCACCAGGGCGGGGCGGTTCACCCGGGCGATCACGTTGGCCATGGTGAAGGTCTTCCCCGAGCCGGTCACCCCGAGGAGCGTCTGGTCGGTAAGCTTTTTTTCCAGGCCCTCAATCAGGGCCCGGGTGGCCTGAGGCTGGTCGCCGCTGAGGACGAAATCGCTGGTCAGTTTGAAGTCCATAATCCTAAGTCTAAAAGATGTTAAGCAAAGGGCATAGGGCAGAGAGCAAAGGGCTCAAAGCTGGAAGCTCAAAGGTCAAAGGCGGAAAGAACCGGAGCACCAGCGCACCAGAGACAAGAGCACCAGTAAAAAGAACATTTTTCCCGTTTTTATTGGATTTTCAGAAGGCCGGCTTCCGGCCCCGCTTCCAGCCCGTAGGCTTACAGGCCGGAGGGTAGGGCCTACAGCCCGGAGGGGGGGAAGGTCGCAGATAGCAAAGGGCATAGCGCAGAGGGCAAAGAGTATTGAAAATCCCCCTCGATCCCCCTTTTAACAAAGGGGGAAAATATTTTCTTTTTGATTTTAACCTAACATCTATGTCCTACGACCAATGACCTGATTGGGGAGCGAAACCTTCCCCCCAAAAAGAAAAAAGAGCTTCGATGAAAAAGAATGAACCCCTGGATTCCGGCTTCCGCCGGAATGACGAAATTTAGCACCAGTCTCTTGCCTCTGAGACCCTGAGCAAAGTCGAAGGGTCGGCTCTAGCCTCTGGCCTGTTTATAACGCCTCACGTCTTACTTTTAACGGATTATCTAAGATTCCTGGTCTTCGCCGGAATCCTCGGAGCCGATCCCGAACTTTTCCAGCTTGTAACGGAAGGAGCGGAAGCTCAGGCCCAGGAGCCCGGCGGCCTTCTTTTTCTTGCCCCCGCTTTTCTCGAGCGCGGCCCGGATCAGTTTTTTCTCAAACGCCTCCAGCTGGCTCTCGAGGTTGATCCCCTCGGAGGGAAAGGCGACAGGCTCACTGATCTCCGGCGTGAAATTCGGATTCAGGTGCGGGTAAATATCCTCCGGGCGAATCCGGTCGGAGGAGGCCAGGGCGGTCACCCTTTCCACCAGATTTTCGAGCTCCCGGACATTCCCGGGAAAAGAATATTCCTTCAGGAGTTCCAGGCTTTCGGCCGGGATGAGGGGCACCGCCTTCTGGGTTTTATGGGCCAGGAGGCCCCGGAAATGTTCCACCAGGATCGGGATGTCTTCCTGGCGTTCCCGGAGGGGGGGGAGCTCGAGCCGAATCACGTTCAGGCGGTAAAAAAGGTCCTCGCGGAATTTCCCCGCTTCCACCAGCTCGTCGATATCCCGGTTGGTGGCGGCCAGGATCCGCAGGTCCACCTCGATCTCCTTGGTTCCTCCCACCCGCCGGATTTTATGTTCTTGGATGGCGCGGAGGAGCTTGACCTGCATGGGGGCGGGGAGTTCGGTGATTTCATCCAGAAAGATTGTGCCGCCGGAGGACACCTCGAAAAGTCCGGGTTTGGTGCGGATCGCGCCGGTAAAGGCGCCCTTCTCATGACCGAAAAGCTCGCTCTCCATCAGGGCTTCGGGAATGGCGCTGCAGTCCAGCGGGACAAAGGGAGCGTTCCGCCGGGACCCGGAAAAATGGATGGCTCGGGCGACCAGCTCTTTCCCGGTCCCGGATTCGCCGACGATCAGGATGTTGGACTGGTTGTCCGCGACCTGGCGGATCAGCTCAAAAACCCGGAGCATGACGGGGGCGTTTCCGATTAGGGACCCGAATCCCAGGCGGGTTTTCAGTTCCCGGCGAAGGAGAAGATTTTCCCGCTCCAGCTTCAGGCGGGAAAGATTGTTGGCGATCCGGAGTTTGACCTCATCCACCTGGAAGGGTTTTTCCAGGTAATCACAGGCGCCGGATTTCATCGCCTCGACCGCCGATTCGGTGGAGCCGAAGGCGGTAATCACCATCACCTGGGTCCCGGGGGCTATTTTTTGGATCTTCCGGGTGATCTCGATGCCGTCCAGGCCGGGGAGTTTCAGGTCGGTGATGACCAGGTCGAAATGAAAACGGTGGCAAAACTCCAGGGCCTCCAGACCGTTGGCGGCGAGTTTTACCTGGTAGCCCTGGCGGACGAGGAGGATCTCCAGGAACTCCCGCATGGAAGCCTCGTCGTCAATGACCAGGATCAGCGGGGGCGGGAGCTTCAGGAGGTCGGCGGCGATTTCAAATTCGGGCAGGTTATTCGGCATGATCTTCTCCGGAAAGAGGGAAGGAAAGCGTGAAGGTCGCGCCCGCGCCCGGCCGGCTTTCGACCTGGATCCGGGCCCGGTGCAGCTCGACGATCCGGTGAACGATCGCCAGCCCCAGCCCGATGCCTTTTTCCTTGGTGGTGAAGAAGGGCTCGAACAGGCGGGCCTGGGTTTCCTCGTCCATGCCCGTGCCGTTGTCACTCAGGCCGATTTCCAGCTGTCCGCGATCGGCGCCGTTCCGGGACCAGACCTGGAGCCTTCCGCCGGAGGGCATGGCTTCCCCGGCGTTGATCAGGAGGTTGAGAAAAAGCTGGCGGAGCTGGTGGGGGTCGGCCTGGATCAGCCGGGGTTTTCCATAATGTTTTTCGATTTTTATTCCCGGGGGGAAATCCTTGCCCTGGCTGGTGAAGTCCACGCATTCGTCCAGGATCGGGATCGGGTCGAGCGGGGCAAACCGGGGCTTTTCCGGGCGGGCGAAGCGGAGAAAATCGGTGACCAGGCGGTTCAACCGCTCGGTTTCCCGGAGGATGATGCGCATCAGCCGTTTCTCCTCGTCCGGTAATTCCTGGCGCTCGAGCAGGAGCTGGAGCGGTCCGGAGATGGCCCCCAGGGGGTTGCGGATCTCGTGGGCGATGCCGGCGGCGAGTTCGCCGATCGCGGCCATTTTTTCCGACCGCATGATCTCTTTTTCCATCTCCTTGATCCGGGTGATGTCTTGGAAAATCAGGATTTTTCCCAGGTCTTCCCCGGCCTCGCCTTTCAGGGCGGAGAGGGAAAAACCAAGGTAGATCGGAGAGCCGTCCGGCTTCGGCAAGCTGACTTCGGGACGCGTGGTTTTTTTCTGGTCCCGGGCCGCGATTTCCCGGGCCAGGACGGGAAAGACATCCGCGAGATTTTTATTAAAGATCTCGGCGGTCTTCCGGCCCAGGGTTTCCTCCCCCGAGCGGTTCAGGGAGAGAATCCGGTCGGAAGCATCCACGGTTAAAACCCCGCTGCTGATGGATTCCACGATCTTTCGGTGAAAGGCCAGCAGAGAGATTAGGTCGTCCTTTTTCTTTTCCAGCTCGGCCTGGGTGAACCGGAGCTGTTCGGAAAGCGAGCTGGCCAGGATGGCCACCGCGAAGTAGGCGGCGATATTGGCTCCGACGGTAAAGAAATATTCGCGGGCCGGGTTGGCCCGGATCACCCCGTTGAGATTCAGGATCTGGTAGAACTCCAGGTCGGCTAAGCCCCCGTATAGGATGGCGGAGAGGGAGGCGATCAGGAGCGCTCCCCGGCGGTGGAGGAAGATGCTGGCGGTGACGATTCCGAAAAGATAAAGAAAGGAGAAGATGGATTCGGAGCCGCCGGTGAAGAGAATCAGGGCGCTGATGAAAAAGGGATCCCAGACAATCTGGAAATAAAGGAATAGATTCTGGCTTTTTAAGGAATGCGGCCGGGAAATCCAGGCCAGGCTGAAGGCGGTGAAGACCAGGGTGATCCCCAGGAGCAGGTAGAGGGGAAAATGGGGGAACTCCCCGGTCTGGGTCAGGACCCAGCCTCCCACCAGCGTGAAGACCAATCCCCCGCGGAGCAGGATAAGCCAGGTATACCGGCGGCGATTGTCCGCGGGGACCAAGCGGTTGACCCGGTGATTCATTTTTGGAACGAGAGCGGGTCCGGGTTTTTAACCCACGACATTAGCGAGCGAGAAGATCGGCAGATACATGGAGATAAGGAAGCCGCCGACCACGACGGACAAAACAATCATGATGACCGGTTCGATCATGGAGGTCAGGCCGTCCACCGCGGTGTCCACCTCGATATCGTAAAAGTCGGCGATTTTATTGAGCATGGCGTCCAGGGCTCCGGTCTGCTCTCCGACCGCGATCATCTGGACCACCATCGAGGGAAAGACGCTGGAGGCCTTGAGGGGCTCGGCGATGGATTTACCCTCGGCAATGCTGGTTTTCGCAAACAGGATGGCCTTTTCGATGGTGACGTTCCCGGCGGTGCGGGAGCAGATTTCCAGGCCCTCCAAAATGGGCACGCCGCTCGAGATCATCGTTCCCAGGGTCCGGGTGAAGCGGGCCACCGCCTGCTTGCGGATGAGGTCGCCGAACACCGGCGCCTTGAGGAAGAGATCGTCGGTTATGGCCCGGCCTTTTTCACTCTTGCGGGTGTACTTCCAGGCAAAAACCAAAGCTACGATAGTCGCAGCGACATGGAAGATATAATGCTTCATGAAATTGCTCATCGCGACCACCACCCGGGTAGGGGCAGGGAGGGTTCCACCCATATCAGCGAACATCTTTTGGAAAACCGGGACCACGAAGACCAAGAGGACGGTGATGACCGCGACCAAGGCGACAACGACTATGGTCGGGTAAATCATCGCGCCTTTGACCTTCCGCTTCAGGGCCTCGGATTTTTCCATGAAGACCCCGAGCCGGTTCAGGATGGTGTCCAGGATCCCGCCGACTTCGCCGGCGGCGATCAGGGCGCAGAAGAGCTTGTCAAAAACCTGGGGGTGGCGCTCCAGGGCCTGGGCGAAGGTCGATCCGCCTTCGACCGACTCCTTGATGTTCAACAAAATACTTTTAAAGTTCTTGTTCGGGTTCTGGTTGGCGAGGATGTCCAGGCACTGGACCAGGGGTAGTCCGGCGTCGATCATGGTGGCGAACTGCCGGGTGAAGATGACCAGTTCGCTCAGAGGGACCCCCTGGGCCCCGCCGAGCATGGAGCCGATAATCGGCAGTTGGCTGAGCTTGAACCCGGCTTTTTTCTCCTTGACTTTGAAGGGGACGATCTGCTGGGTGCGAAGCTGCTGGATCAGCAGGCCTTCATTCTGGGCCTCGTTTTCCCCCTTGCGGGTTTCCCCTGTTTTTGTTCTTCCCTCCCACACATAAATTGGCATATTTGTCCCCCTTATTTATTTGCCGGACCGCGCCCCGCTTGGGCCACGGAGAGCATGTTCTTCACCTCTTCCGGGTCCGTGGAATAGCCCAACACGTTATCAAAAGTGATTAATTTCTTTTGAAACAGGGCGACCAGGGACTGGTTCATGGTCTGCATCCCGAACTTGGCCTGCCCGACCTGCATCTGGGAATAGATCTGGTGGATTTTATCCTCCCGGATCAGGTTGCGGATGGCGGGGTTGGGGACCAGGATCTCCAGAGACAGGCAGCGCCCGGCCCCACTGGCCTTGGGGATCAGGGACTGGCAGAGAATACCTTCCAGCACGAAGGAAAGCTGGGCCCGCACCTGAGTCTGGGCGTAGGGGGGGAAGACGTCGATGATCCGGTTGATGGTCTGCACCGCCGAGTTGGTATGGAGGGTGGCGAAGCAGAGATGGCCGGTTTCGGAGATCTGCAGGGCGGCCTCGATGGTTTCCAGGTCCCGCATTTCCCCGATCAGGACCACGTCCGGATCCTGGCGGAGGATGTAGCGGAGGGCATTCTTGAAACTCTTGGTGTCGGCCTGCACCTCGCGCTGGTTGACGATGCAGTTTCTATGGGCGTGGAGATACTCGATCGGGTCCTCGATGGTAATGATATGTTCGTGCCGGTCCTGGTTGATCTTGTCGATGATCGAGGCCAGGGTGGTGGATTTGCCGCATCCGGTGGGGCCGGTGACGAGAATCAGCCCCCGCGGCTTTTGGCTGATATCGTTCATGATCGAGGGGAGCCCCAGTTCCTCGAAGGTCAGGATCCGGAAGGGAATGGAACGAAAGGCCCCGGCCACCGCCCCCCGCTGGATGAACATGTTGGCCCGGAAGCGGGAGAGCCCCTTGACCCCGAAGGAAAGGTCAAGCTCGTTCTCCTCCTCGAACCGGTGTTTCTGGGCATCGGTCAGGATGGAATAACAGATCTGCTTGGTTTCGGTGGGGTTGAGCGGCTCGGCTTTGAGCGGAACCAGGTCGCCGTCGATCCGGAGCTGGGGAGGAGAGCCGGTGGTGATATGGAGGTCGGAGGCCCCCTTTTCAATCATCAACTTGAGTAACTGGTGGAGAGTAAGGGCCGCCAAAAATTCTCCTTAACGGTCTTGGGCCGTGACCCGGGTAACCTCTTTCAGGGAACTGACTTGTTCCTTGACCTTGGATAGCCCGCTCTGGCGCAGGGTTTTCATCCCCTGCCGCATCGCCTCCCGTTTCAGCTCGGTGGTGGAGGCCCCGGCCAGAATCAACTCTTTTAACTCTTCGGTTATGATCATAACCTCGTAAAGTGCGATCCGGCCCTTATAGCCGTTGTTGCACTTGTCGCAGCCCTTGCCCTCGTAGGGGATGAAGCTGTCGACCTGGTCGGGAGGAACCCCGACATCCACGAGCCCGCTTTTGGCCACCTCGATCGGGGCTTTGCATTCCTGACATATCTTCCGGGCCAGCCGCTGGGCCACGATCAGGTTGACCGAGGCGGTGACCAGGAAGGGCTCGATGCCCATGTTCAGGAGGCGGTTGATGGTGCTGGGGGCGTCGTTGGTGTGGAGGGTGGAGAGGACGAGATGGCCGGTGAGGGCCGCCTTGACCCCGATCTCGGCGGTTTCAAAGTCGCGGATCTCGCCGACCATGATGATGTCCGGGTCCTGCCGGAGGAAACTCCTCAGGGCGGCGGCGAAGTTGAGCCCGATATCCTCGTGCATCTGGACCTGGTTGATTCCGGGAAGGTTGAACTCGACCGGATCCTCGGCCGTAGAAACGTTTTCAGTTACCTTGTTCAGCTCCGAGAGGGCGGAATAGAGGGTGGTGGTTTTGCCCGAGCCGGTCGGTCCGGTGACCAGCACCATCCCGAAGGGCTGGGAAATCGCCCATTTGAAATCCTTCAGGGCCTTTTCCTCGAAACCGAGCTTGGTCATGTCCAGCTGGAGATTGGATTTGTCCAGAAGCCGGAGGACGACCTTTTCCCCGAAGAGGGTGGGAAGGACCGAAACCCGGAAGTCCATCTCCTTCCCGCCTGCCATCTTGAGCTTGATCCGGCCGTCCTGGGGCAGACGCCTTTCGGCGATGTCCAGGTTGGACATAATTTTGAGCCGCGAGGTCATGGCGTTTTTCAGCTTGAGGGGGGGCTTCATGATTTCGGACATGACTCCGTCGATCCGGAAGCGGACCCGGAACATCTTCTCGTAGGGCTCGATATGAATGTCGCTGGCGCTTTTCTTGATCGCGTCGGTCAGGATCATGTTCACCAGCCGTACCACCGGGGCGTCGGTGGAGGCCTTCTCCAGGTCGGTGACGTCCACCTCCTCCTCGTCCCCGACCACCTCGAGCTCGTCGATGATCCCGGACATTTCGGCGCCCATGTCCGCGTCGGACTGGACATTGTGGTATTTTTCAATGGCCTTTTTGATCGAATCCTCCGAGGCCACCGCGGTCTCGACGTTGTAGCCGGTCAGGAACTTGATGTCGTCGATCGCGAAGATGTTGGAGGGATCGGCGGTAGCTACGATCAGGGTGGACCCAGCCCGGTTGACCGGGATAATGGTGTGTTTGACGCAGACCTCTTTGGTCACCAGGCTGATGACCTCCGGGCTGATCTCAAACTCGTCCAGGTTGATGGCCGGGACCCCAAACTTTTTGCTGATGAACGAGGTCAGCTCGCTTTCCTTAATAAAGCCGAGCTTGGTCAGGTTGGCCCCCAGCCTTCCTCCCGCGGATTTCTGGGCCTCCATGGCTTTCTGGAGCTGGTCCGGGGAAATCAGTTTTTCCTTGATTAGCAGTTCTCCGAGGCGGTTTGTCATAAGAGCCACTCCCTTTGGATTTTAAACATTTTTAATCCTGTAATATTATATAATTATATACATATACAATATTTAGTAAAATTTTTCCAGTCGGGAGAATTGGGAGGGAGACCTTGACAATCCAACCCCGGACAGGGAAAAATAACGCGATGAGTCAAAAATCCGGTTTCAGGGATCCCCGGGTTTCGGCCCGGTTCTCCCGATCCCGCGAAACCCGGGAAGGGGGTTGAAAGCCAATGGAACTGGAAATCACTTCCGAAAAATGCATCGCCTGCCGGGCCTGCGAATTCGCCTGTTCTTATCATATGGACGGGGATTATTCGAGCATCGGGTCCAGCATCATGATCCATAAGGACGAGCGGAAGGACTACTTCGGACCGATCCTGAAACGGTCCAAGGACATTGTGCTCGCGCGTCCGGAGGGAATCGAGCTGCTCAAACCCGGACAGTCCACCACCGGGGGCGCGGCGGCCAACAAGCCGATCCTGATGCGGGGCCCTTGCGACCTCTGCCCGGATG
>JAPLJL010000449.1 GCA_026388615.1 Pseudomonadota bacterium
TTTTCCATCAGCCCCTGGTCGTTGCCGATGATGAAAAACATTCGGATCAGGAAAATCGCTTTTATGCCCTGGGACGGACAAATAACGGGAGGCGGATCTTCGCGGTCTTCACCGTGCGGGGAAAGAAAATCCGAGTGATCACAGCCAGGGATATGAGTCAAAAGGAAAGGAAACTATATGAAGAGCAAATCCGGAAAGAAACCGAAATTCAGGGATGAGAATGAAGAAAGGAAATTCTGGGCGGCCCATGATTCCACGGAATTAGTGGACTGGAAAAAGGCCCGGCGGGTTACCTTTTCGAACCTGAAACCTTCGGTGAAAACGATCTCCATCCGTCTTCCCCAATCCATGCTGGAAGAGCTTAAACTGCTTGCCAACAAAAGAGATGTTCCCTATCAATCACTGTTGAAGATATTCCTGGCGGAAAAAATCAAGGAAGAGCTGAGGGTTTGAAAAGCGTTTGATCGCCTTTATCAGCTGGAAAATATCAAGACCCCGGGCACAACCTCCGCCTTCAACCGCAACTTCGTCAATGCCCGCGGGCTGGGCAGCCTCCCATCCCACTCGTAATAACCGCTCCGCGATACCTCCAGGACCTTTGCCATCTTCTTCACCGAGAACTCAGAGCGGAATTCCTTCATGAACCGGTACTTGTCTTCGGTGCCCTTTCCGAGAAGATGGCAATGGCTTTTTTTAAGATGTCCCGCTCCTCCCGAGCCCCCGCCAGCTCCCGCTTCAGCCGCCGATTCTCCTCCTCCAACGGCTTCATCCGCCCGGTGCCCGGAAAAGCGTCCTCCGGATTCGCCTGCAATTCCTTCCGCCATTGTCCAATCGCACCCTGGTACAATCCCAGCTCCCGCTCCACCTGGCGATCGGTCTTTCCTTCCGCCAGCCGCACCGCCTCCCGCTTGAAAGACGGTTCAAACTTCTTCTTCCGCTTCGCTTCCATGAACACACCTCCTCCCATTAGCTTACCTTTGGTTTTCGATGTGTCCATATTTCAGGGACAGGTCAATCTTTACTTGGTCGACCAACAGATCGTTAACAATCCTTTCAAACCAATTCAGCTTTTCGAAAATATTAGGTTCCAAACAGGTGCCTTTTATTCAATCGAGAAAAATTGTGGGACATAATTGAAATATTCACTTAGATGACTGGTTGGGATAGTTCCTTTAAATTGAAGGTCTCCGGCATTTCGCTCCATGTTCGGCCCTGGAGGAGGCGGCCGGATTTTTTCTTTCTGGTTCCGCCCCATTGCTTGAAGAAGAAGGGTATGCGCGCATCCTGGCATTGAACGCGAATGTCGGTGACCCACTCTTCCTTTGGTCAGACAGCGTCTGACCAATTGGGGAAGGCGGCAATTCGCCAGACGGTGTCTGGCCAATTCGCTCCTTGTTCGAGAGATAAAACTGGCGCATCAGCTTAAGATTGGTTAGTGAAAAACCTTTCCCGAATTCGTCCACCAGTTTCTCCGAAAGCTCCCTTAATACCCGTTTTCCATATCTCGCGCGCTTGGCACCTTGCTGTTCATGTTCCACAATACGGCGGCCGACTTCAACGTTTGTTAGAACCTGGATCGTGTCCACGTTACGGGAGGCTATATTTCGCGCGGAAAGAATCAGATCCCGAATCTGATGAAAAAGGTTAGTTGCTTCATTATTGGTCATACCTCAGCTCCCTTTTCTGACTATTCAGAACATTTGCGGCCATAATGGCCCCATGTTCGGTGAAGACATAAGGGAGGAAACGAGGGTCGCGGTGTTTTTGAGAACCGGTCACAGATTGTGACCGGTTGCAGCTTTCAAATTCACCGCGTGATAGCTGAAAAACAAAATCAAGAGGAAAACGATCGATATTCCGCTTAACCGCCTGATTAAGCGCTTTGGTTTTAACCCCGTAAATAGCAGCCAGATCAGCATCCAATATCACCTTCTGGCCACGGATCGTGAGAATCTTGCCCTCGATATGTTCAACGGGGATTATCGATTTGCTCATACCTTAGTTGATTTGTTGATTTGTCATTGCCACCTTAAAATATTTTCTCGTTTCGCTGGTCTGTCTGGGCTATTTACACGACTGGGGTAATTTTTTATGCGACTTCCTCGCCCGAAAGGGCCGCCGAGGCATAAGCCAAAGCCGCGCGAATATCGTCTTGTTTAATCCCGTATTCGGATTTGATCTCATCGTAACTTATACCTTCGGCTAAAGACCCCAGAATCAAATCCATGGAGATTCTGGTGCCCCGGATAACCGGCTTGCCTCCTAAAATTTTGGGATTCAGTTCAATCCGGCTTTCCCAACGCTGGTTCATAAACTCACCTCTATAGTTTTATTTAAAATCCTACCATTTGTTCGAAAGGAAAGAAATTTTATTTGTCGGGAGGGAAAATCTATGGTGGAGCGGATTGAATGGGGTAAGTATGCCGATGAATCGGCGAACTACAAGGAAATCTTTGATCGGGAGGAAAGGAGAAAAGCGCGTTTACAGGTATTTTTCCCGGTTATCTTTCAGCCAGAAACCGAGACGGGTGGCGAAGGCCATGATCGTCAGCTGGGGATTGACGAGGGTGGAGGTGGGGAGGATGCTCGCGTCGCAGACGAAGAGGCCCTTGACCTCGTGGGATTCGAGGTCCCGGTTGATCACCGATTTTTTGGGATCCTTCCCCATGTGGCAGGTGCCCATGGGATGGAAGGAGATGTAATCAATGTAATGTTTCTTGATCTTCATTTCGCTGATTTTTTTGATGTCCTTCGGCGAATCGAGTACGGGAAGGCCGGCGATGGGGGTGATGATTTTCTCCGCCCCCGCGGCGAATAAAATCTCGGATAATATCGTTGCGGCCCGGATGCTTTTTTCGTGATCCGCCTGGTTAATCTGGTAGGTAACGATCGGTTCGTGGCCGAGGCCGGCCCGGACCCTTCCGCTGGAGGTATCTGAGATCAGGTAGCCGACATCCGCCAGGTTCCGGTATCTGGCCATCAGTTCCTTCTGCTTCAGGCCGTAGTAGGGCATGGCGAGCGCCAGGCCGCTTAATGGGAGGCTGGTGGCCTCGAACATGATCCCCTCGTTCTGATAGGAATCGATATAAAAGCTCTGGAGAATTCCCTTCCAGGATTCGACCTCCTCCTTGAAGATGCCGGCCACCCGGCTGCAGGGATGAAGTCTCAGGTTCAGGCCCACCTTCCCGTTGCCGTTGGCCACCCGGTTCTTCAGGAGCAGGAGCGGGGTCATGATCGCTCCGCCGGAAACGATTACGACCTTGGCGTTGATTTTGAATTTGTAAGCCGGTTTCCGGGTTTCCCGGTTGAGCACCACCCCTTCCACCCCGCCGGCCCGGTTGTTCTTGACCACGAGCTTGTCTGCGCGGCAGTCGGCGTAAACCTTGGCCCCCGCCTGGGAAGCCCGGGGGATATAGCTGATGTCCATGGACTGCTTGGCTCCCTCGGGACAGCCGAGGATGCAGACCCCACAGCCCTTGCAGCCCTTGGCGTTCCGGGGGATGGGCCCGCCCGAGAGGCCCATGGCCTTCATGCCCTTTTCCAGGACCCCGGCGTTCTTTCCAAGCACGTCGCGGGCGCCGGGTTCGACGTTGATGATCTTTTCCACCCGCTCGAAAAACGGCGCCAGGTACTTGGAGTTGATGCCTTCCAGCCCGTGGTCCTTTTGCCAGTTTTGGAGGATCTTTTCCGGGGTCCGGAAGCAGGTGCCGGAATTGATCGTGGTCGTTCCTCCGATGCATCTCCCCGTCTGGACGACCACCATCGGAACACCCAGGGCGGAGGTGCCGCCGTTGTCCCGGTAAAGGAGGGGATACATGTCGATCAGCTTCTGGTTGAAATCCTTGGGGGTATAGTAGCCGCCTTCTTCCAGGATCACGGTCTTAAAACCGGCCTCAGCCAGCTCGGCCCCCACCACCGCCCCGCCGGCGCCGGACCCGATGACGCAGGCGTCGACGTTTTCGACGATATCCCGGCTGATTTCCTTGGATTGGATAATCATTTTTCTATCGCCTAGCAGGGCAGATCGTACCCGAGAGCCTTTTCCACTTCTTCAGCAGAATAAAAGAACTGGGCGCACATGACCTTGATCGCGGTGATGACCCCCCGCTTGGCATACATCAGGCTGTTGGCCCATTTCTCGATATAACGGTTCTGGTCTTCTTTTTTCAGCCAGGTGAAGGGGAGGGGTTTGTAAATAAAAAGGAAGGGCAGGAGATTAAAGAGCAAAAACATGGACTTGATGCCCAGGAGGGTGATTGGTTCAAAGCCGCCCAGGAATTTATTGGCCAGGGGAATCAGGTCGACATCCTCGGCCCCGATGGCAAAGGCGCCGCCGCGGGGAAAGAGGATGGCGGAAGTCGAGGTAATGATCTTGGCCAGCCAGGGGCTGACGACAGCTTTCTCTTTTTTCATAGATAAATAAATATTAATGTTAGCGCTTACTAATTTCAAGCTTTTCTTTGAAAATCAGGGGAATACCTTAGTGGAAAAATAATAACCGAGTTAAGGAAATCGGTTACGGTTGAGCGACTAGTATCGGTTGCGTTATATGGTTGCGGTTTAACCCGAAAAATGTGATTGAATCCGTTCCCCCGTCCTTCTTGGGCGGATTTTATTGTAGTCTGCCGATTCATCGGCGGGTTTCAAAAGAGCCCGATAAATCAGGCAACTACAAAACATTAGAAAAAAATGACTGCATTCTTCAGGTTAAAATGGATTTCCGCTGGAGTTTATCCCGCAATCTGACGCGGGACGGGAATGACGTTTTGCTTTTGCGTAGGCTTAAGCCTGCGGCTACCAAACCCGAAACTCGAAACTAGAAACTAGAGACTGGATATACCGGGCGGCTAGCCTGGATAGTAGGTGGCGGCGGAATCCTCGGATTCCCAGACGGTGACTTTCTTGAGCTTCGGCCCTTTTTTCCCGATCTGGTTTTTCAGCTCATCGTAAATATAGCGGGCGAGATTCTCGGAGGAGGGGTTGGTTTTCTTGAAAGGGGCAAGCTCGTTCAACAGCTCGTGGTCGAGGCAGGTGATAATTTCATCCGCCAGCTCTTTGAGATCGTGGAAATCCATGACCAGGCCGAGGCGGTCCAGTTTCCGGGCTTGGACCTTGATCTCGACCTTGAAGGTGTGCCCGTGGACCTTTTCGCATTGTCCCTGGTAGCCGCGGAGCCGGTGGGCGGCGGCGAAGCGGCGGATGATCTTGATCTCAAACATGATCAAACTCAAAGTGAAAAATGACCAATGAATTTAAAATGACTAATGACTAATTTCTAATTCCTAATCAAACCCCAATTTCTAATGACCAATTAATTAAAAACGACTAATTTCTAATGTCTAATGAAATCCCAAACCCCAATTCCCAATGACTAATGAATATTTTGAAAACGGAATTAGACACTTGGATTTTTTAGGCATTAATTAGAAATTCGTCATTAGAAATTAGAAATTTACGGGCGGTTGTTTTGGACTTCGCATTTGGGTTTTGACATTTATTTGAGCTTTGAGCTTTGAACTTTAAACTTTTAACTTTTAACTTTTAACTTTTAACTTTTAACTTTATTTCGGGGCGGGTTGACGTTCGCTCCAGTCCTCCGGATCGTCGAAGGAAAAATAGACTTTCTGATATTTCTTCCGGAATTCTTCAACCTCGCCGCCCACGTATTTTCCATCCTTGAGACAGAGCTTGAAGAACCGGGCAATCTCGATCATTTCCTTTTCCTTCATCCCGAAGCGGGTCATCTCCTGGACGCCGATCCGGATCCCGGCCGGGTTGGCGGCGTTGGCGGTGGGCTCGAAGGGGAGGAGGTTCATGTTCAGGATGATGTTATTGTCCTTCAGGATCCGGGCTACCTCGTCGCCCCGGCCGTAATTGGCCATGTCGACGGCGACCTGGTGGGATTCGGTGAAATCAAATTCAGGGGCCTGGACCTTGAACCCGGCTTCATAAAGGTGGCGGGCCAGGGTCTTGGCGTTACGGATTGTCTGGTCGGCGTAATCCTTCCCGAACTCGAGGAATTCATAGGTGGTGATGGCCAGGGGCACCAGGGTGTCGAGGTGGTGGTTGGAGGAGCTGCCGGGGAAGGCGCCCCGGTCAATCTCCTCCCATTCCCGGTCCTTCATGTTGGAAAAGGCGATCCCCCGCTGGGAGCCGAAAAAAGTCTTATGGGTACTGGCGGTGACCACGTAGGCGCCGTCCTTGAGAGGGTCCTGGAACTTTCCGCCGGCGATCAGCCCGAGGACATGGGCCATGTC
>JAPLJL010000360.1 GCA_026388615.1 Pseudomonadota bacterium
TACGAACGCTTTTTATTGGGGAGCGAGACCAACTTCCCAAAAAGAAAATAAAGGCTAAGGGAAAACGAGATTCTTCGCGGAGTTTATATTAAGCGAAGTGAATGCGCTCGGAATGGCAGGAAAAGGATATGCTTAAAATTAATATATTTACTCTACTGTCTGCGGTCTACAATTAATTATAAATAACCAGGAGGAGAATATGGATTTTACGATTCCGGAAAAAATGCAGGCTATCCTCGAAATGATCCGCGAGTTCATGAAGAATGAGGTTTATCCGATCGAGCCCTATTTCCTTTACAACAAATTCAAGGAGATGTGGCCCCAGATCAACGCGCGCCGGGAGATGGTGAAGAAAATGGAACTCTGGGCTCCGCAGATGCCCAAGGAACACGGGGGGATGGGGCTTTCCCTGGTAGAGCACGCCCTGGTTTCCGAAGAGCTGGGCCGGAGCCCCCTGGGACACCTAATGCTTAACTGCCAGGCGCCGGATGCCGGCAATATGGAAATCCTGGCCAAGTACGCCACCCCGGAACTACGGGAAAAATATCTCCTCCCGCTGGTCGCCGGAAAGATCCGGAGCTGTTTTTCCATGAGCGAGCCGGAGAATGCCGGCTCGAACCCGATTGAGCTGAGCACCACCGCGGTCAAGGACGGGAAGGAATGGGTAATCAACGGCCATAAGTGGTACAGCACCGCGGCCGACGGTTCCCAGTTCGCCGTGGTCATGGCCATCACCAACCCCGAGGCTTCCCCCTACCAGCGGGCCAGCATGATCATCGTCCCCACCGATACCCCGGGTTTCAACCTGATCCGGAACATCTCGATGATGGGGCATGCGGGCGACGATTACTCGAGTCACGGGGAAATCATGTACGAGAACTGCCGGGTGCCGCTTACGAACCTGCTGGGGCCGGAGGGGAACGGCTTTGTCATCGCCCAGGATCGGCTGGGCCCGGGACGGATCCACCACTGCATGCGCTGGATGGGGGTCTGCAATCGGAGCTTCGAGATGATGTGCCGGCGGGCGTCGGAGCGTAAGATCGGAAAAAAATACCTTGCCGAGAAACAGATCATCCAGGCCTGGATCGCCGAAAGCCGGGCTGATATCCACGCGGCCAGGCTGATGATTCTCCACGCGGCCTGGAAAATCGAGACCGAGGGTTTGTACGCGGCCCGGGAAGAGATCTCCCTGATCAAGTTTTTCGTCGCGCCCATAATGCAGAAAGTGATCGACCGGGCCATTCAGGTGCACGGGGGCTTGGGGGTAAGCGACGACACGGTTCTTTCGTACTTCGCCAGAGCCGAACGACCGGCCCGGATCTACGATGGCGCGGACGAGGTGCACAAGTCGGTGGTGGCCAAGCGGATCATGCGGGATTATCCATCGCCGCAGTAGAAAAAGGTTATAGGTCGTAGGTCATAGGTGTTAGGTTTTAAAACCCATAACCCATGACCCAACACCTATCACCCATGACCTGATAAGTGGATCAGCCAGAAGGAGGTTGAAAAGATGTCATTCATCGATCCCTCTCGGAAAGTCAGGAAGGGCGAGGAACTGGATTTAACCCGGGTCGGGGATTACCTGAGGAAGAATATTCCGGGGCTCACCGGCGAGCTGGTCATCGAACAGTTCCCGAGCGGGCATTCGAACCTCACCTATCTCCTCCGGTTGGGAGAAACCGATCTGGTTCTGCGCCGGCCCCCCTTCGGGGCCAAGGACATCAAGTCCGGGCACGACATGAGCCGTGAATACCGGATCCTGTCAAAACTCTGCACGGTATATCCCCCGGCCCCGAAGCCCCTGGCTTATTGCGAGGACGACTCGGTCATGGGGGCGCCTTTCTATGTGATGGAGCGCAAGAAAGGCATCATCCTGCGCAAGGATCTGCCCGAAGGGATGGAAATAAACCCGGCGATGATGCGGAGGCTTTCTTTTTCCCTGATTGACAACCTGGCGGCCATCCACGCGATTGACTGGGCGGCCATCGGGCTTCAGGACATCGGCAAGCCGGAGGGTTTTCTTAAGCGCCAGGTGGACGGCTGGGCGGACCGCTACGAAAGGGCCAAGACCGACGAGATCCCCGAAGTGGGCCCGGTGGTCAAGTGGTGCAAGGAAAATATCCCTCCATCTCCCCCTGCGACCATAATTCACAACGATTACAAATTTGATAACGTGGTCCTTGACCCGAACGACCTGACCAGGATCATCGGGGTCCTGGACTGGGAGATGAGCACCGTCGGGGACCCGCTTCTGGACCTGGGGGTGGCCATCAGCTACTGGCTCCGGAGTGACGATCCTGAGGAACTGATGATGATCCGCATGCTGCCGACCAACCTGGAAGGGTCTCCCACCCGCCGGGAGATCGTTGACCGTTACGCGCAGAAAACCGGGAGGGATGTTTCGCGGATACATTTTTATTTCGCCTTCGGCCTGTTCAAGCTGGCGGTCATCGTCCAGCAGATTTACTACCGGTTCGCCAAGGGCTACACCCAGGATCCCCGGTTCGCCGTCATGGGGATGGCGGCAACGATTCTGATTCAGCAGGCCGCGAAGGTGATTGAGAAGGGGGATATCGAGTTCAAATAAAGAAGGTCATGGGTCATAGGTCATGGGTTATGGGTGGAAGCCTAAAAGCCTAAAAGTTAAGAAGCCTAAGAGTTAATGACTAATTTCTAATGACGAATTTCTAATCAAACAACAATTTCTAATGACCAAAGAAACCAGATGAACCAAATGAACTAGATGAACCAGAGAGACAAACAGCGGGGATCAGAGAATCCGGACATCAGGTTATCAGTTAACTCTATACCCCATGCCCTCTGCTCTATGCGATCAGTGATCAGAAAGGCGAGATGAATCAAAGAAAGTTGGGGAATCAAATGAGCATGATCAGGAAAGTGGGAGTGGTCGGCGCCGGGTTCATGGGGACGGGAATCGCCCAGGTTTCGGCGGCGGCGGGATATGATGTGCTCCTTCACGACAGCCAGGCGGAAGCCATGGAGAAATCGCTTTCTAAGATGCGAAGCTCCCTGGACAAACTCAGGGCCAAGGGCACTTTCGGAGGGAATACCGACGAGGTCATGGCCCGGGTCCGGAAAGCGGAAACCCTGAAGGAACTGGCCGGCTGCGACCTGGTGATCGAGGCCGTTTACGAGAGCGTCTCGGTAAAACAGGAACTCCTCGAAGAGCTGGTAAAAGTCGTCCGGCCCGACGCGCTGGTCAGTTCCAATACCTCGAGCATCCCGATGGAATCGCTTTCGGAAAAAGTGCCAAACCCCCAACGCTTCATCGGCACGCATTTTTTCGGGCCGGTGCCGCTGATGGCCCTGGTCGAATTGGTGCTAGGACCGGAAACCTCGGAGGCCACGCTGGAAGCAGCCAGGGACTTTGCGCGGAAGGTA
>JAPLJL010000270.1 GCA_026388615.1 Pseudomonadota bacterium
GCCTTCCGTGATCCGTTCCAAACATAGGTCGCATTTCTGGATTTTGGCCTCGCCGTTGCCTTCGAATTGAGGCGCGCCGTAAGGGCAGGCCTCCTGGCAGGAACCGCAGGAATCGGCGCCCAGACATTCCTCGGGGTTGGCCGTGACGATCCCGTTTTCGGGATTTTTCATCAGGGCGTCGGCCGGGCAAATATCGACGCAGGCGGGCTTTTCGCAATGGTAGCAGGGGGAAAAAAGATAGGCGACGAAGGGGTGGGGGAATTCTCCATTCTCAATGGATTTCACCCGGAGCCAGTTGGCGGAGCCGGCCGGAAGGTCATGCCAGTCCTTGCAGGCTATGGCGCAGGTAAAACAGCCAGTGCAGCGGGTCTGGTCGAAATAAAATCCGTATTGCATCAGGTAATGTCCCTCATGGTGTCATTCTGAGCCCCAGCTTATAGTGGGGCGAAGAATCTCGATTTTTATCACGAAAAATATAGATCCTTCGCGGCGCTCAGGATGACAGATTAAAAAAATGATTAGATTGCCACGCTCCCTGAGGTCGCTCGCAATGACAATGTTTTAAAGATTGCCGCGCCCTCCTGATTTTGCTCCCGCCTGTGGCGGGACCTCGTCGGGCTCGCAATGACAACCTTGATGTCACTGCGAGGAGTGAAACGACGAAGCAATCCCAAAGGCTAACGAATAGATTGCCACGCTCCCTCCGGTCGCTCGCAATGACGTTATTCTTCATCTGAGATCTTTTCCACCTCCACCAGCACCGAGTTATAGGGGAAGGAGCCGCCGGGGGAGGGCTCGTCCCGGGTCAGAACATTAGCGTTACCGCCCCGGTCAATCCCGTTTTTATCCGGTTTGTGCCAGGAGCCTTCGGGGAGGACGGCCACGCCGGGAGTGATCCTCTGGGTCACCTCTGCGGGCACGACGGTTTGCCCCCGGTCATTGAAAACTCTTACCATGTCGCCATTTTTTATGCCGCGCTTTTCAGCGTCGGCGGGATTAATCATGATGGTCTGTTTCACCAGTTCCCGGAGCCAGGGCAGGGTGTCGAACTGGGCGTTGGATCTTCTCTTACAGTGTTTGGTGACGAGCTGGATGGGATATTTCCGGGCCAGAGGATCATTCGAGCCTTCCCAGGATTCCAGATATTTGGGAATAGGGGGGAGGAGGGGATTGTTCATTTTCTCGATCTGTTCTGAATATATCTCGATTTTTCCGGAAGGGGTGAAAAATGGATAGTCCTCCGGCTCCTCGATCTGCTTTTTAAAGGCCACATAGGGTTTCTTCTTGTCGATCCAGTGAACGCCTTTTTTTCGAAAATGCTCGAAGTGGGGGATATTGGCGATCAGAGCGATGGTTTTAAGCCGGCTTTCTTCGGTTTCCTCGTCGTAATCGGGAATGCCCAGCTTCTCGGCCAGCCCCCGGGCGATCTCGTTATGGGGCCGGGATTCGCCCCGGGGCTCGATGGCCTTTTTCTGGTATCCGTAATAGGCCTGCCCGACGCCGAAAACGATGTCCTCCCTCTCCAGGAAACTCGAGGTGGGGAGAATGATGTCCGCGTACCTGGCAGTGGCGGTCATGAACTGCTCCTCCACCACGATGAACTCGAGCTTTTGCAGGGCTTTTTCCACCTTGTTTGAGTTAGGGAGGGAATTCAGGTAATTGCAGTTGGTGAAGAAGGCGAGCTTGTAATCCGCCGGGTATCCGCCTTTTTTCCCTTCCAGAATGGCGTCGGCGACGCGGGTGTAATGGATTTTCGGATGGATGTAACCGAGAGGAACCCCGTCCGACTTGGAACCGTCTTCGACGGGGTTGACCGCGAAGGGGATGGCCATCCCGATCCCGAGCCCGTAGGGATACCCGCCCACTACCGATTCCCAGGCGCGGGCGGCGGCGTCCCCTCCGCTTTTACCGATGTTCCCGGTCATGGCCGCCAGGGTGATCGCGGCCCGGTGGTACTGCTCGCCGAAGGCGGTCCGCCCGGGTCCGATCCCGGCCATGAGTGCGGCCGGCCTGGCGGCGGCGTATTCGCGGGCCAGTTTTTCGATGACGGAGGCTTTCACGCCCGTAATGGCTTCGGCCCATCCGGGGGTTTTGGGAATCCCATCTTCCTTCCCCAAGACATAATCTTTGAACCGGTCGAAGCCGACCGTGTATTTATCGAGAAAATCCCGGTCATGGAGGTTTTCGGCGATCATCACATAGGCCATTGCGATCAGCATGGCCGCGTCCGTGCCGGGCTTGATCGGAATCCATTCGTCGGCGAAGGAAGCGGCCGAGTCGCTGTACCAGGGGTCGATCGCGACGATCCTGATGCCTCGCTCCCGGGCCTGGGCCAGGTACCAGGGGGTATTGGTTCCGGTCTGGGTGCTGGCGGGATCCCATCCCCACATGATGATCAGGCGGGAGTTCAAAAGATCGTCGCGGGTGTTGGAGCAGAAGATGGTTCCGAAGGCAAAATAGGAAGCGAATATTCCGCCCTGAAAAGAGGTGGCTCCCCACCAGGTCGAATATCCCCCGAAGAGGGAGAGAACCCGGTGAATGGTCATGATCGAGTGGAGGACGCCCAGGTCTCCGGCCATGTAAAGGTAAAGGATGGATTCCGGCCCGTGTTCGTCCCGGACGCGTTTCAGCTCCGAGGCGACCCGGGTGAAGGCTTCGTCCCAGGAAATCCTTTCGAATTTCCCTTCGCCCCGTTCCCCGACCCGCTTGAGGGGGTAGAGGACGCGGTCGGGGGAATAAACCCTCTGCCGGAGGGCCCGGCCCCTCTGGCAGGCCCGGAGCTGGGGCTCTTCGCCGTTATCGGTCTCGACCCGGGTGATCACGCCCTCACGGACATGGACTCGGAGCAGGCAGGTTCCGCCGCAATGGCTGGAACACATGGTAGAAATTATTTCTTCTTTACTGTTTTTATCGTTCATATGACGTTTGACCTTATTTTACCTTGACTGGCCGGTCAAATTAAAACATTATTTTTGGTATAATATCATCTATCACTATAAGTACGAGGGACATATTTGACGCAGTGCGGAATATGTGCGTTAATTAAAGTTAGGTAAATAAGAAATATGTCAAAGAAATTAGATAGATAGTAAATACAACCAGGAGGGGAAAATGTTACGCAGTGCGATAAAGTTGGTGTTATGCGGGATCGCAATGGTGATTTTTCCATTGGTTTTATCGGCTGAGGAAAGCGTCCTGACCGGGCCAGGTCCGACAGTCATAGAAAAGAAAAGCCTTTCCCGGATTGATGACTACGTGGTGATGCGCGGGGAAAAGCTGAAGCATGGCCTGAATAATGATATCGCCAAGTTCTCTCTTTTCGCGAATATCGAGGGAAAGTTTCAGCCGGTTCCGTTCCAGATCGACGAGATGAATCCCGATGGCGAGTGGGTCCTGACCCAGGTGCCTCCCGAGGCGAAAAAATCGGTCAAGCCCGACCGGGATGACGATGACGGCAATCTCGACGGGAACGACGAATTGGCTTTCATGGTTCGCGACGCGGGAGACCGGGTTTCGTTCAATGGCCTGCCCGCCGGGGTGATGTCCATCGACGAGATCACGCTCCGGGACCCGGCGGACAACGGCAAGGCCTGGGTTTACCTGCTGTCTTTCCGCGAAAACCCTCCGCTTTCCAAGAAGGATTATGTGGAATACAAACTACCCGAGAACCAGGTGGTCGCGAAAAATTACGTGCTTGGCTTTGATCCCAGAATGTCCATTGCCCCGAGCCTGGTGAGCATGTTTGGCTCCGCCAACATAATCGACCGGATGAAGGTCCGGCTTTCGACCAAGATCATGGGCATTCCCTTCGGTTTTGACGAGAGCAACCTGGTCTCCGAGCTTTCCCTTTATAAGGACGGTCCCATCCGGGTGGTGCGCCGGGTGCGGAGCTCCATCCAGTTCACCCGGATTTTCCGAACCCCGTCGGCGGCGGTGGAAAACGTTTATTACGACAACACCATGGTCATCCCGATCCGGGTCAAAATGCCCATCTCGCTGAAAAGCTTCAGCAGCATCGTCAGCTATGCCCGGGTCAGGGGCGCCGTCGATCTCCAGAACATAAAAGGCTGGAAGATCAGGCTGGATACCGATCCCCGCTGGATGAGCGTGGACGGCAAAATGGACGAGGTGGAGAAAAACATAAAAGGGGAAGGCATGAGCTGGTTCCTGATCTCCGGGCCGGAAGGGGCCTTCATGTTCCGGCTGGTTTTGAACCGGAAACCGGACGGCTCTTTCCAGAAATCCCCGATCCAAGCCCACCAATATTACGTCGATGACGACACTTCGCTAGATCCACCGGAATTCGTTCCCGGCCAGTCCCCCCAGGTGGGCTGGCTGATGGAAAACCTGGCGGATCTGGAGAAGGGCACGCTTTATCTCTTCCCGATCATGTTCATGATTAGGGATTACAAAGAAGGAATGGAAAAGAATTACCTGAAAATCCTGGACCAGCCAGTAGAAGTGACGGTAAATTAGAAAAAAGTAAAATATTGCCTCGTTTCTGTCATTCCGCACTTGATGCGGCCTGCCCGAGCCGACAGCTCGTGTCGGCCAGGGAATCCAGTTTATTAGAGGGTGTTCTGGTTTTTGTTCAACTATTTGAATTTAAATAGAAATATGGGGTTTTTTGATATGGTCTAATCTTGTGCTTTTTATGGAGTGCATTAGCTTGCTAATGCAATGCATCGGCGAGCCGATGCGGTCCATATAGGAAATGTTATGAAAAACCAGAAACACCCTCTATTATGCCTAGTACAAAGATTCCAAAATACCATGGCAAATCATAAACGGTAGCCGCAGGCTTTAGCCTGCGAAAATGGCGCAACCTGAAGGTTGCGGCTACCCATAGTTTTCAGACTTTTCTTTTGACTTTTTCCTCGAAAAAACAGACAATACCATCCCAGTAGAGCAGGGGATTTTCCAAAACAACATCTTTGAGACTGAGACGGGAGGAATATGTTTCTCAATAAACCTTCTTTTGCGGTCGCGTTTACCCTCGCTTCCTTGATCCTGGCGGGAGGAGCTTGGGCCTCCGACCCGAAAACCGCCGTGCCGGAGAAGAAAACCCTCACCCGGACGGAAGATTTTGTGGTGGCGTACGGCAAGGTTCTGCGGAAGAACCTGGGAGAAGATATCGGTCAACTCGGGCTTTTCGCTTTCCACGAAGGCAAACTGGTGCCCATTCCCTTCCAGATTGATGAAATCAACCAGGAAGGGGAGTGGGTCTTAACCCAGGTGCCTCCCACCCTGGCGGGAGAGGGCTTAAAACCCGAGCACGACGAGGACGACGGAAATCTCGACGAAAATGACGAATTGGCTTTTATGGCCAGGGACGCGGGCGACCGGGTGGCCCAGGAAGGGTATCCGCCGGAAGCGCTCAAGGTG
>JAPLJL010000399.1 GCA_026388615.1 Pseudomonadota bacterium
CGTCAATCGTCATTCGTAAATCGTCAATTTCTAGAGGCTCCAATCTATCTGGTCGCCCCGGGGGATATAAAAAAGCTCATTAGCCAGGACAAAGAAAAATTCCAGATGGGGCATGATCTGATTCTGAACCCAGTGGGGGACGAAATACTGGCTGAAGAGCAGTTTTTTCCAGAACTTCACCTCTTCCGGGGTCATCGCGAATTCCTTGACCCGTTTTAAAAGCTCGGGAGGAAACTGCTCCGTGCCCTGGACCCAGGAGAAGGTTATTCCCTGGCCCCGGAGATTGATCTGGGCGTATTTCACCGCTTCAAAAGGATAACCCAGGAGCATGGACCCCTGCTCATCCGCCGCCAGCATGTCGTTGGAAACGATCAGGTAGTTCAGGCGGATCGGAACGCAGAGATGGGGACCGAGTTCCCCGCAGACCGCCCTTCCCCCGATGATGGAAATATCGGGTTTCATGGCCCGGGCCGCGGCCGCCACCACCGGGTCGATCTGGTTAAACTTCCGATGGAAGATGGATTTCTTTCTTTCCGAGATGGCCCCGTACATGTTTTTCTCGGACAGGGAAACCCCGCACTCCCAGTGGTGCTTGGGCTGGGCCACGCTGATGATTTTATTATTGGGATCCCGCAGGGGGGCGGGAACGTCAAACGGGATGGTTCCGTCATAGGGGTGAAACTCCACCCGGGGCAGGTCGGAGAGGTTGACGAAATCCGCCCCCGTCCGGGCCAGGATCACGTCGTAGCCCCGCTTCCTGAGCACGTCGTCGTTCATCGTGTAAGTGCGCATGTTGGCTTCGCAGACATGCGGGATTCCCCCGACTTCCTGTACCGCCCGGATCACCCCCTCCACTACCAAGGGATCAGTGTAGGAGGCGGGGGCTTTGGGAATCCCGCCACCCAGGTTGACCTTGATATAAACCTGGTCGCCGGAATGGACAATGTCGGAAATGCCGAAATCCGTGAGAATGGTTTGGGTGGATCCGGCCACATCGGCGGTCAGTTTCTGAATATAATTCCGGATCTGGGGTTTCAGGACCGGCTGATCGGTTTCGTAATAAGCCTCGGCGCCGCTTCGGGAATACCAGGAACTGAGTAACTGATTAAGAATTTGATTCAATTGGAAGGAATCCGCGGGTTCATAATCTGAGCCTTCGGTCTTGACCTGGAGGAGACCCCCCAGGGAAGGATCCGGCAGGGCCAGGTAATAAAATGATATTCCCACCGGGATGGTGACGCTGGGGCCGACCCCGTCACGGGGAATCCTGAGGCCGGAAACCGCCTGCCCCCCGAAATTAATCGACTCGGGGAAATGATCCGAATCGGAATCGAATATCACCTGGCCGTCGGCGTCCCCGGTCTCGGTCCGGGTTTCACCTTCGATTAAAAATTCATATTTCCCCGGGGAAACCTGGACCCAATAGGGCACGAGTTCGCGGAGGGGCTGGGGATCCTGGAAATACGCGGAGGGCCTGGCCGCCAGGGATTTCGGCAGCTCGGTGATGCCCAGGAGGGAAAGCACCGGGTTGAAATCCGCCAGCGAAAAATTTTTGTCCTGCGAGAAAGCCTCGGCCGACTTTTCCAGGCCCCGCGCCGCTTCCCGGATAAAATCGCGGGTAAATTCGTCGGTGAGCTTGATCCGGACCGGTCCGTCCGACTCCCAGTCCAGCAATCTCAGATGTTTGACCCCGATCACCACCTCGTCCCCGGCGTCCAGTCCGTCTTTATCCGGGTCGGAAACGGAGAAGATCTCGGAGGAACCGGGATTTTTCACCCGGTTTTTATCCTGCAGGGTATTTATCACCTTCGCGATACCTTCCAGGCTCCGGGCCAGCTCGCCCGGCACCAGCTTGATCCGGTCCCAATTCTTGGGATCCGCGGCCAGGAATTCCGGGTTGTCGGCGAAGACCTGGGCCAGGGGCCGGAACATCCAGACCGGGTTGGAATTCTGGTTGGGAAGCGAGGTCATCCCCAGGAGATCATCCAGGTCGGCTTTCAGGCTGTGGGCGGTGATGAAATCAAAAAAACCGAGAAGCAGTCCAAAGATATTGGCCAGATGTTTTCCGTCGAGGCCATCCCAGCTCTCACCCAGGTCGATTTCCAGAATGGGAGCAGAAGCCGCTCCCAGGCGGAGCGGAAAGTTGGAAAGCTCGAGCCGGCAGTTCCGGGAATTGATCTCTTCCCCCTGGCTGACGATTTCCTCAAGCAGCGCCCGGAGGTTCTCGGAATTCCCCCGCACCAACGACTCCGCCAGGTTGGAAAGATCCAGGAGCGATTGGATATCGGCGAGCGTTGATCCCCAGAGCCCGGAGCAATTATGGGAATCCTGGGAAAGAATCCGCTGAAATTCCATCTTGGCCGCGGAGGTATCCCCCAGGGCCAAGTAGGTCTTGCCCAGTTCGACTTGCGAGGAAACGTCCGGAGCTGATTGCCCGCAGCCGAAAATCCCTAGGCCGGCCAGCAAAAATGCCGGAAGCAAGGCGCAGGGAGCAGAGCGCAAGGCACCAAACGAAGATGTAATTGCCCGATATCCTGACATTGGTTCTCCTCTATGGATTCATTATAATTCCCTTCAAATTTTCTTCAAAGAAAACAGCAGGTAACCATATGCCCGAACTTCCCGAAGTCGAAACCGTCCGCCGGGGAATAGAGCCCCGGATCCGGGGAAAGCGTATCCTCTCGGTCAAGATTATCCCCGACCCCAAGGGGATCAGGACCCTGCGGAGGGTCAAATCCGCGCCGGAGTTCCGGAAGAGACTGGCCGGGCGAGCCATTCAGAGGGTCGACCGGAGGGGAAAGTACCTCCTTTTATATCTCGACCGGGGTGAAATCCTGATTATTCACCTGGGCATGAGCGGCCGTCTGCTGATCCGCCGGCCCCCGGATCCTCCCGATCCCCATACCCGAATGATTTTTCATCTGGAGAAGAAACTCGAACTCCGGTTCGCCGATCCGCGGAAGTTCGGCGAAATTTATCTCTTCTCTCCTTCCCGGGGGGAAACCACGGTCAACCCTTTGAATCTCGGCCCGGAACCCTTCGCCCCGGAAATCACCGCCGCCTGGCTCCTTTCCCGATTGGCGAAAAGCTCCCGGCCGATCAAGGCCGCCCTCCTCGATCAAAACCTGATCGCGGGGATCGGCAATATTTACAGCGACGAAATCCTCCACGCCTCCCGGGTCCGTCCCGACCGCAAAGCCGCCTCAATTACCGGGGCGGAAGCGGACCGGATCGTGCGCAACACCCGGCGGATCCTGAAATTGGCCATCTCCAAGCGGGGCACCACCGCGGGGGACGGCGTTTACCGCGATTCCCGGAATCAACCCGGCTCTTTCCAGAACCATCTCCGGGTTTACGCCCGGGAAGGCGAAGGCTGTTACCACTGCCGGGGAAAGATTACTTCCCGCCCGATCGGTGGCCGCACCGCCCATTTCTGCCCGGAATGCCAGAAGTAGAAGAAATTTTGCGATACCCTGTTTCTGTGACATCATAGAAACCAATGAATATTCAAAAGTCCGCTGTTCCGACAATCCTGGCCGGGCTCGCGATGGGGATTTTTTTTGCGGGTTGCTCCGGGAATGGGGGGAGCGGAAAATGCGCGGCAACTTCCGACTGCGACTTGGCGGCCCTGGAGTTCTGCGACCAGGCGGATCATAAATGCAAAGCCTGCCAGCCGGACTGTACCGAAACGGTTTGCGGGCCGGACCCGGTTTGCGGCTCAAGCTGCGGGGATTGCGACCAGATGGTTTTGGCGAACGGGGGTTTTGAGATGTCCGTTGAAAACGGAGCGAAACATCCCCCCTTCTGGGATCTGGGATATCGCACTTTACCTCTGCCTTCCGGGACATATATCTGGTCCCTGGACCCCGTCGAAGCGGCCGAGGGCAACCTGAGCCTGAAAATGGAACCCAGTGAAAATTTCTTTTTCAGCCAGGTTTTGCACCTGCCGGGAGCCCTGCTCCAGGGAAAGCAAATTTCCTTTTCTCTTAAAGCCAGGCACGAAGGCACGGCGGAGCCGCCGGTATTTTTTATCGCCGGTTATAACCCCGAGGTGACGGAGGCCGACCCCATCCTCGGCCCGGGATTAGCGGGAAGCGCTATCGTCCAGGCGGATCCCGAGGAGGGAGTATGGAAGGAATATTCGGGATCATTCACCGCAACCGCCCCGGCCACGGCGGTCGCCCTGATCCTCGGGGCTTTTGGAGCGGGCGGAACCGTGTGGTACGACGATGTCCGCGTGCAGGCCGATCCCTGGCTTCCGGGGGCCGGGCCGGATCCGGCCCGGGTGGATGTGCCCATCGCCGCGCGCGCTTTTGACACCGGGTTTGTTTCCGAGTCGCCGATGGACATATCCGACCTGGGCTATGAAAATCTCCTGGAAAACACGGCGGCCGCCGGAAGCGTGCTGAATATTTTTTTCCACGTCCGCTGGTGCCGCCACCGCTTGAGCGCCACCCCCTGCGCAGAGGATTATCCTCACTTCCTGAATCTCGAATTGGGCCGGAAGGCGCGGGCGCGGGGCTTGAAACTGGCCCTCACCCTCGATTTTACCCACGGCAGCGCGGAGGGGATCGGCAATCTGAATCCCCTGCCCGACGGAAGCAGCCCGGGAACCCTGCTGGACCCCGAAGTCCGGACGGCTTACCAGGAGGAGCTCCTCTGGCTCTTTGACGAGCTGGAGCCGGAATACGTACTGGTCGGGATCGAGGTGGACATCATGTACGGACGGCACCCCGAATGGTGGGACGCCTACCTCGAGATGGAAGGGGAAATCTACGACCTGCTCAAGCAGAGGAATCCCGCGACCCACGTGACCGCCTATCACACCCTGGCCTGGTCGGTGGCCGAGGACGGCACCCTGCGGGAGGAGGCGGCCCGGGTCTGGAGGCGGCTCATCCCGAAAATCGATTCCATCGCTTTCAGCACCTATCCCAATGTCTCCCTTGACCCTAATCCGCCCCGGACCTTTCCCCCCGGCTATTTCTCCCGGCCCCGGGAGATCGCTCCCGAACTGCCGATCCTGGTGCCCGAGTTTGGAGCGGCCGGAGGGGGAGACACGGGTTTCTCCGAGTCCGAGCAGGCCGGGATTCTCCGGCAGATGCTCCGGGAGTTCGCCGCCGCGGATCCGGCGGCCCTGATTTGGTATTCGCTCTACGATCAGACCTACCTGGGGAGCCCCCCCTGGTTTAAACAGGCCTTCCGTTACCTGGGCATGCGTGATTTTGCCGGCACCCCCAAGGAGGTTTTTATCCTCTGGAAAAAGGTTCACGAGCTGCCGGAGGAATAGAGAGAGGGTTATTGGCTTGCAATTTGATGCGAATTGACATAAATTAAGGTTTAATGATGTTTACGCCTCACCAATTTATAATGGAAACCCGGGCCCAGGCCGGGTTATTTATTTTTAGGCGAGGGAAGAAATGAGCCCGACAAAAATCATCAAGCGTTACCAGAACCGGAAGTTATACGACACGGAGACCAGTTCCTATATCACCCTGGAGGAAATTGCCGAACTGATCCGGCAGGGTAAGGAACTCAAGGTCATCGATAAGGTCACCGGCGAAGACCTCACCTCCATCACCTTCTCCCAGATCATTTTTGAAAAAGGACGGGCCAACCGCCTGACCCTCCCGATCAACGCCCTGAAAAAGATCATCCAGGCCGGGGGGACATCCCTGGCGGAAATCTTCGAGATCGGCTTCTCCGGCATTCCCAAGAAAATCGACGAGCAGCTCAATGAAATCATGTCCCGGCTCACCGTGATCAAGGAAATGGAAACGGACATGAAAAAGATGAGTCAAAAGCTGCAGGAATTGGAAAAAGAAGTCAAACACCGGAAGCCCGGTTAACCCCCCCCGCAAATTCAGCGTGCAGGGAAAAGTCACTGATATCCGCAGCCGTCTGAACAAAGGCAAGATCGCCGTGGTCTGCGCGGGCGGCGGGATCACCGGCGGGGTCTACGAAATCGGTTGTCTCCGGGCCCTGGATGAAATCCTGGTCAATAAAAGCGTGGTGGATTTCGACCTGTTCATCGGGATCAGCGCCGGGTCCATGATCGCGTCCGCCCTCTCCTTCGGGGTTACCCCCGACCTGATGTTCAAAACCCTGATCGGTTCCTCTGCCCAACTCCCGGGGTTCAGCCGGGGGAATTTCTTCTCCGTCAATTACCCCGAATTCGCCCGGAAATTCCTTTCCGCCCCTTCGGTGGCGCTCAACATCCTGAAAACCTACTGGAAGAACCGCCGGGACATGCACCTTTTCGACGCCCTGACCTACCTTCAGGAGCTGATCCCCTCCGGCCTGATCGACGGGGGTAATATCGCCGAGTACATCCATACCAGTCTGGCCAATAACGGACGGGAGGATTCCTTCCGGAGCCTGGTCAAGGAGCTTTACGTCATCGCGGTGAATCTCGACACCGGCTCGCGCGCCGTTTTCGGGGAAAGCAACTTCAACGAGGTTCCGATCTCCAAAGCCGTGCAGGCTTCCTGTTCACTCCCCCTCCTTTTCCGACCCACCCGGATCAACGGCGCCGACTACATTGACGGCGGGGTCTTCAAGACCGTCCACCTGGACGTGGCCGCCCGGCACGGGGCTGACCTGATCATCTGCATCAACCCGATCGTCCC
>JAPLJL010000413.1 GCA_026388615.1 Pseudomonadota bacterium
GGCACCTCCGGGGATATCATCCGCTCGGTCCAGTCCCTGCCGGGAGTGACCACCGGCGGGATCGACATGTCGGGTGCGCTCTTTGTCCGGGGCGGCGGCCCGGATGAAAACCTTTTCCTGATGGACCTGGCCCCGATCGCCAACCTTTTTCATTTCGGGGGCTGGTACTCGACCATCAATCCCGACCTGATCCAGGACATCCGGTTTTACAGCGGGGGCTTCGGGCCCCAGAACAGTTTCGCCGGCGGCGGGGTGATCGACATTACCACCCGGGAGGGAAGGAAGGACCGCCTGGGCGGGAAAGTGAACGTCAACCTGCTTCTGGCCAACGGCCAGGTGGAGGGGCCCATCGGGCATAAGGGTTCGTTTTTCCTTTCCGGACGGAGGAGCTACATTGACTTGTTTCCGCTCGGCAGCGGGCAGACGACGGTTTACCCCCGCTTCTGGGATTACCAGGGGAAGGTTACCTGGGATCTCAACGAGAAAAACCAGCTGAGCTTCATGGCCTACGGCTCCTCCGATACCCTGATCATCCATCGAGGCGGGGAGGAGGACGAAGACAGTGTCTCCGCGCAGGGAATTAATATGGATATGTATTTCCATAGCCAGACCGTCAACCTGCACTCCCTGCTTGCCCCCGGGCTTTCGCTCCGGCTGGCCGCGTATAACAACATTGACTGGTCCCATATTGATCTGGGCCATGATCTTTACATTGATTACGATTTACGGACCCCGGGGCTGAAGGGGTATCTCGAGTGGGACCCGGTCCGGAAAAACCGCCTGCGGCTGGGCGCCGAGTTTCAATATGTCAATTACGGGATCAAGGGTAGATTCATCCAGGTCCCGACCGAAGAGACCGCGGTTCACCGCAACTTGAAATATACCCAGAGGCTGGCCCTCGATCTTCAGGACCAGACCGGCGCCGGCGGGGTCTGGCTGGAAGACGAGATCACCCTGGGGAAACTCAAGCTGATTCCCGGAGGCCGGTGGGATTTTCTCCAGATCCTGGGCGAGTGGAGTAATTTCTCCCCCCGGTTCCGTTTCATCTACGCGCTCCTCCCCGACCTCAAGCTGAAGGGCGCTTCCGGGATTTATTACCAGACCCCCTCGCCGGCTTATTTCCTGCCTCCGGTGGGCAATCCCGACATCGACTCAATCCGGGTCGTTCATTACGTCCTGGGGATGGAAAAAGATCTGGGGCGGAATTTTTCGGTTGACGTCCAGGGTTACTACAAGGACTACCTGAACCTGGTGGCCGAATCGCAGGTCTCCGGGGAAATCTTCAACAACCAGGGGAAAGGCTACGCCACGGGGCTGGATTTTTTTCTCCGGCACCGGCTTTCCCGCCGCTTTTTCGGCTGGCTGACTTATTCCTTCTGCTGGTCCAAGCGCAAATGGCCCGGGCAATCCGGATGGGTTCCATCCCTTTATGAGCAGCCCCACTCAATCGCCCTGGTCCTGAATTATCAGCTGACCTCGAAGTGGAACGTGGGGACGCAGTGGAGATACCAGAGCGGTATGCATTACACCCCCCTAAAGGCGGGGTTGTTCATCGCCGACGAAGACCGCTTCGTTCCCGTCCAGGATGGGGCGCTCTATTCGGCCACGTATCCGGATTACCAGCGCCTGGATGTCCGGGTGGAAAGGCAATTCGTCTTCCAGACCTGGAAGATGGGGGCGTACCTGGAAGTTCAAAACGTTTACATGCACAAGAACGTGGTGGGCATGGCCTACACGGGTGACTATGCCTACCACGCCGAGTTTTACTGGATCCCGATTTTACCGTTCCTGGGAGTGGAGGCAGAATTCTAAAAGAATTGACGATTGACGAATGACGATTGCAGACTGAAAACCAAACTAAACATGAAAAAAATAACGGTTAAATCATTTTATTTATTATTATCTCGGACCCTGGAACCCTTGGCCCCTCGGACCCTTGTCACAGGATTGGCAATCTTCATCCTGGTGGCCGTCTCCTGCGGGGGAATCTCCGATCTCAAAAAGTACCTGGGAATGATCGGGCAGTTTCAGATCATCTCGATCGTGACCGAGCCCCCGGAAGCCCGGCCCGGGGGAACGGTTACGCTTTCGGCCACCGCCGTCAATCCGGAAACCTGGGGGACCGCTGACGATCAGGTTGTTTACTCCTGGGTATTCCTCAACCTGGATACAAACGGGGAGATGCCGGGCGGGGTTACCTTTAATATTAACAAGTTCACGATTAAGGATTTTACCAGGATTCTCACCCTCTGCCCGGAGACCCCCGGCTGTGACCTGCAGACGGGCGCGGTAAATCCATGGACAGTCACGGTGCCGGCGTCGGTCCCGGGGGAAGGACTGGCTTTTATATACAATGTCTTCTTGGTCGCGGCCGATTCCGCGGCGACTTTGGATGCGGCTTTGGATTCGATCAAACAAGGGAAGGAACCGGTCGGTAAATATGCCCTCGGGGTCAAATCCATCAAGGTCAGCGAAGATACCCAGGTTAATCGTAATCCGGTCATCCAGGAGGTCTTCTGCGATCCGGCGACTCGGGATGTTTCCACTGGGCGATTCCCCGTCAGTCCGGGTGAGTCTTACACACTTCACGCCCAGGTAACGGATCAAGACCAGGGGGATCTGATGGTTTACCGGTGGCTGATCCTCGCCGGCCGGCTGGACTCCAGCAACCAGGAAGAGGTGAAATGGAAAGCCCCGGACCAGCCGGGTTTGTATCCGATTTTTCTCGTGATCCGGGATGAGCAGATCGACTTCCTGGGCGGCCAGGCCGAGCGGGAAATCCAAGTCCAAGTGGGTAATTAATCGTTTAGTTTAAAGTTTAAGGTTCAAGGTTTAAAGTTATTGGGTGTTATTCTGAGCACATTCGCTTTGCTCAGTGTAAACCTCTGGCGACTTGTCCTGAGCGCAGTCGAGGGAAGCTTTAGCGAAGGGGGGTTGGCGAAGTCTGGGTTTGTCTCAAACCCTTGAACCCTGGGACCCTTGGCCCCTCGGGCCCTTCTACTCATTCCGCATTTCGCAACTAGTCCGCCGACCAGTCCTCCGTAGCTTTAGCGCAGGAGGAAGCTTTGGCGAAGGAGGATCGTCAATCTTAAATTCTTATTAACTCTCTTAAAAGATTTAGGCAGGTATGATAAACTAACAAGAAAGAAATCTTCCAAAGGAGAAAATAAATATGGCGGTGCAAATAACCATAGAATTATCCGAAGGAGCATTTTCTGCTCTCCGGAGCAGTCCGGATACTTTTGCGAAAGAAATGCGGCTGGCTGCGGCAGTCAAATGGTATGAAATCGGATTAATCTCTCAATCCAAGGCC
>JAPLJL010000274.1 GCA_026388615.1 Pseudomonadota bacterium
CCAAAGGATCATTGAATACTGTCTTCGCCTCTTCGAACGAAACGCCGTGTTTAAGAAGGTTCCGCTTTGCCTTTTTCTCATCCCATTCAAACGTCAGCGACACGTATAGTCCTTATTCGACTGCGATGTTGGAATTTCTAATTCCGCCGGAAGATTCCTGTTGCCGACCGGACTCTCCCGTCTTTTTCATCCTTTAACCCTTTCCGAATACTTTGGGTAAATTCCTTGTCGGCTAAAACTTCCGCGGTGGCCTTCCACTCTTCCAGCTCTCCCCAACTTATGTGCCGGGAGAGTTCCAGACGTTCGTTATCGTTCATTCGGCGAATAATTTCGCCGACGATCAGAGGTAATTTATTTTCTTCAGCTTCTTTGCGCATCTTTTTTAACCTCCCATTCCCGCTCGGTCTCGTTCCCCGGCGGGTCCGGCAATAAGGATTTAATTACTGATAATTTCCCAGATCGATTGATAAATATTATCATCCTTGAGGGTTAAATAAAACCCTCTCGAAGGAACGACTGAGCAATTTCTTGACGGAAGAAACCAGAACCTTTAAATTAACCAATGCCCATGGGGAATTAATTTTTTAAAGCGGGTCGGGATAGGCAGAATTTAGGCAGATTGATATACTTAAAGAAAAATCAATTGCCTTAAGTATTTGATTTTTTTGAAAGCGCCCATAGCTCAGCCTGGATAGAGCGACGGACTGCGGATCCGTAGGTCGGAGGTTCAAATCCTCTTGGGCGCACCATTTTTTCGGAGAGGTACCGAAGTGGCCGTAACGGGCCCGACTCGAAATCGGGTGTCCCGCAAGGGACCGTGGGTTCGAATCCCACCCTCTCCGCCAGACTACGCCAAGGCTTCGTCTGGCAGGCCATTTATTACAAAAGTTTCGGATGGCAGGCCATAAGCGGAAGCGGTTAATATAAGTTTCACGCCTGGTCACCGCCTCCGGTGGGAAGAGCGTGGAGTAATTTTGCGGAGAGATGTCCGAGCGGTCGAAGGAGCACGCCTGGAGAGCGTGTGTCCCGCAAGGGACCGTGGGTTCGAATCCCACTCTCTCCGCCACTAAAAAGACGCTAGAAGGCTTGAAAGCTGGAAAGCTAGAAAACCTAGAAACAAGAAAACGCTAGGAAGCTAGAACGCCGGAAAGCTAAAAAGCAAATAAGAATATTTGCTGATAATTTCTGGGCTTTCACGCTTTCCAGCCGTCCAGCCTTCTAGCGATTGGTTGATGATATTCGATAGCCGGGTCCGGGGCTTCTTTGAGACTGCGAAACCCGCCAGGTCCGGAAGGAAGCAACGGTAGCAATCCTCGGGTCGTCTCCGGGGAACCTGGCTATCGAATTAAAAAACACCGCCACTGGAAATACGAATCGGTGGTTTTGAAAAATCATTTTATGGCCCCCTCTCCTCTCCGAGCCGTAGGCTCATACGAGCCGGAGGCCCCACCCTCCCCCTCGAGGGGGGAGGGAAAGGGTGAGGGTGAATGGTTTAATCTGGGTGGTTTTGATTTTTGCGGTTTAATTTATGATCTTTGATTTTTGATTTCTATGACCTACCTATCCCTCTCCCGTCGCTGGCGCCCCCAGACCTTCGAGGAACTGGTGGGCCAGGATCACGTCACCCGGACTCTGGCCAATGCCCTCAAGGCCGGGCGGATCCACCATGCCTATATTTTCGCCGGGTCCCGGGGCGTCGGGAAAACCTCCCTGGCCCGGATCATGGCTAAGGCCTTGAATTGCGAAAAGGGCCCCACCGCCACTCCCTGCGGCCAGTGCGCCTCCTGCCGGGAGATCACCGTCTCGAGCGCGATGGACGTGATCGAGATCGACGGGGCTTCCAACACCGGGGTGGACAACATCCGTGAACTTCGGGAGCATGTCGCCTACCGGCCCGCCCGGGACCGTTACAAAATTTACATCATCGATGAAGTGCACATGCTTTCCACCAGCGCCTTCAACGCCCTGCTCAAAACCCTGGAAGAGCCCCCTCCCCACGTCGTTTTCATCTTCGCCACCACCGAGGCCCACAAGATCCCGGAAACCATTCATTCCCGCTGCCAGCGGTTCGATTTCGCCCTGGTCCCCATTCCCCTGATCATCAACCGCCTGCGGACCCTCATTCAGAAGGAGAACATCCTGGCCGGGCCCGGAAGCCTCGAGCTGATCGCCCGGGAGGCGGGAGGAAGCCTGCGGGACGCCGAATCCATCCTGGACCAGGTCCTGGCCTACCGCGCGGGAGAGGTTCGGGAAGAAGACATCCTGAACATCCTGGGGATCGTGGACCGGATCACGGTTATCTCCCTGATGGAAGCCGTCATCCGGGCCGAAGCCGGCCGGGCCCTCACGATCGTGAACGAAGTCTACGCCCGGGGTCACCATCTGCCCAAGTTCGCCACCCAGGTCCTGGAACGCTTCCGGGACCTTTTAGTGCAAAAAATTCTTTTCCCGGCGGCGGGAGCGGCAACCGAAGCTTCCTCCCGGCCTCCGGAAGAACTGGTCCACTTAAGCCCGGCGGAGCTCGACGAACTGAAAAGGCTCGGGGCCGAAGCGGACCTGGCCCGGGTGGAAGCCATTATCCGGATCCTGATGTCCGCCCTGGAAGAAATCGGACGCTCGCCCTCCGCCCGGATCGTCCTGGAGCTCGGCCTGGTCCGGGCCGCCCACTCCGGGGAAATTCTTTCCCTCGAAAGGATCCTGACCCGGATCGAGTCTCTGGAAAAGCGGCTCTCGAACCCGGGTCCGGGTGCCCCCGCGCCCGGACCGAAACGGCCGGAAGAAGCTCCGGCGGTCATAGCGAAGCCTTCCCGGCCGGCCGCCCCGGAATCCCCGGCCCCGTCCCGGAAGGACGGGCCCACCTTCCTCTCTTTCCTGCGCGAGCGCCGGCACTTCCTGGCCGATTTCCTGGAAATCCTGGATCCCGTGGGACCGGATACCTCCGACCTTCGGATCTCGCTCTCGGGCAATCCCATCCTGGTCGAATACGCCCGGGATTCGCAAAATCTGATTTCGCTTTCGAACCTGGCAGAGGAATTTTTCGGCCGCCCGATCCGTTTCGTTCCCACCGACGTTCCCCGCACCGCCGCCCCGGAGGGGCCTACGGCCCGGAGGGAGGGTAGTCCCCTACAGGTCGGAGGCCCAGCCCCCCGGGAACCCGAAAAACCGGCCCCGTCCGATCCCGCGCCGGCCCTCGCCCCGGCCCGAAACCCCGCCCCTCTCCCCGAGTCCCGGGCCACCGAGCCGCAAAGCGAATCCGACCTCGACCGCCACCGGAAGCACGAAACGCAGAACCATCCCCTGGTTAAGGAGGCGCTGGAGATTCTCGGCGGGGAACTGGAAATCCGACTGAAAAAAAGAACATCTTAAAGGAGACCCTGATGAAAGGATTGGGAAACATTACCCAGCTGATGAAACAGGCCAAGGACATGCAGGCCCGGATGGCCCAGATCCAGGAAGAGCTGGAAAAGCGGCAGTACGAGGCTTCTTCCGGAGGAGGGATGGTGGTGGCCACCGTCAACGGACGCCAGGAGCTCCTGGCCCTCCGGATCGAAAAGGAAGTGGTAAAACCCGAGGACATCGGGATGCTTCAGGACCTGATCATCTCCGCGGTCAATCAGGCCCTCCGAAACTCCCGGGAGTCGGCCATGGAAGAAATGTCCAAAATCACCGGCGGCATGTCCCTCCCCGGGATGTTCTAGAGCAAGGTCTTGGCCGTACCGTGACCAAGGTTGATTTCTTTCTCGATTTTGATGGCGTAGGGGAGCCGCTCCCCTACGAAAGAATCCTTCATTGTTAGGATTTTCTTAAGATACTCTTTTAGTCGCCATGGTTTTCGAACCGACCAAATCGCCCCAGCCCGATCTCCTCGCCGAGCTCGTGGAACAGCTGAAAAGACTCCCCGGGATCGGGGAAAAGGGAGCCCAGCGCCTGGCTCTCTTCCTGATCCGAAGCCCCGCGGAGCTCTCGGAATCCCTGGCCCGGGTCATCGCGGGCGCCCGCCGGAACACCACCCTCTGCCCGATCTGCTTCAACCTCTCTGCCGGCGATGAACCCTGCGACATCTGCGCCAACCAGGACCGTGACCCCGGGCTCCTCTGCGTGGTGGAAACCCCCGCCGACCTGAAGGCCCTGGAGAAGTCGCGCAGCTACCGCGGCCGTTATCACATCCTGCACGGGACGCTCTCGCCCCTGGATGAAATCGGGCCCGATGAGCTCAAGATCTCCGAGCTCTTCGCCCGGCTGGAAAAGGAATCCTGCCGGGAAGTCATCCTGGCCCTGAACCCCAACATGAAGGGCGAGGCTACCGCCCATTACCTGGCCCAGAAACTTAAATCTCTCGGGATTAAGATCACCCGGATCGCCTCGGGCGTACCCGCGGGAAGCGAGCTGGAATACCTCGACCGCCTGACCATTGAACAGGCGATTAAATACCGGAGGGAATGGGATTAAAAGCCCGGCGGCGAAAATAAACTTGAAAGTAATTGCTATCTTTGTTAAATAGTTTAGGATAACCAAGGCGAAGGGCATAACCGGAAAAGGAGCAAATTTTGGCTTTCCCGCAGTTAATTATGTATGAGGAGGAGTCCCAGCAGATTTCCACCGTCCTGGAACGGCTGGTGCGGGAATCCAACGCCAAGACCATTTTCCTGGTCGATAAGAACGGCCAGCTGATCTCCAGCGCCGGGGACGTCGCCCGGATCGACACCACCTCCCTGGCCTCCCTGACCGCCGGCAACATCGCCGCCACCGGCGGGCTGGCCAAGCTGCTCGGGGAAAAGGAATTTTCGATCCTCTTCCACGAAGGCGAGAAGGATAACCTGCACATCTCCCTGATCGGCTCGCGGGTCATCCTGGTGGTCATTTTCGACGAACATTCCTCCTTGGGCCTGGTCCGCCTCCGGGTGAAAAAGGCCAGCGGTGAGCTCAACGCCATCTTCGAGGGGCTGATCCGGAAGGCCGAGGCCGCCTCGAGCGAGGGGGCGGAATCCCCCTTCGCCGAGATCACCGATGACGACATCGAAAACCTGTTTGGAGAATAAAAACCCTTAATTTGAGTTCAGACCATGTCCTTCGTTAATTATTCCTCCCGCGAGATCAATACCAAGATCGTGTATTACGGACCCGGTCTCTGCGGGAAAACCACCAATCTCCAGCACATCTTCAACAAGACCAATCCCCAGGCCCGGGGCAAGATGATCTCCCTGGCCACCGAAACCGAGCGCACGCTCTTTTTCGACTTCCTCCCCCTCTCCCTGGGGGAAATCCGGGGCTTCAAAACCCGTTTTCACCTTTACACCGTGCCCGGGCAGGTCTTCTACGACGCCAGCCGGAAGCTGATCCTCAAGGGTGTGGACGGGCTTGTCTTCGTGGCCGACAGCCAGGTGGAAAGAATGGAAGCCAACCTGGAAAGCTTCGAGAACATGAAGATCAACCTGAAGGAACAGGGCTACGAGCTGGACCGGATCCCTTACGTGATCCAGTACAACAAGCGCGACCTCCCCAACGCCGCCCCGGTGGAGGAGATGCGCAAGCTTCTTAATATCAAGAATGTCCCCGATTTTGAAGCCGTGGCCCGCAGTGGTGACGGTGTTTTCGACACCCTGAAAAACATCTGCCGGCTGGTGATTGTCGAGCTCCGCAAGGGTAAATAGGGTTTTCCCCGTTTCTTCCCCTACTTTCAGTTAGGTTCTTTCCTCGGAGATTACGTTTTTTTCCGTTCCTCAGTGATTATCCTTGACAGTCAATATTTCTTCTGATATTTCTAGCACATATCGTTAATTTATCCCCAACCAAAGGAGGCAAAAATGTCCTGGGAAAGGGTGAAAAAATTCTACCGTGACGAGGAAGGTCAGGGGATGACGGAATATATCCTGATCGTCCTCCTGATCGCGATCGTGGCCATCGCCGCTTTCAAGTTCTTCGGAAAGCGGGTGAGCGACTCGGTCCAGAAGGCGGGAAGCACCCTTTCTACCGAGGCGGACAAGGCGGTCAAGGAAGGAACGAAAAACGTTAACTGAAAAACTCTTCCGGGATCAGTTCGTATCCATCGGCAGATTTTCCGTCTGCCTTTTTTTCTGGACGTAAAAACGCCTCTGCTGAGCGGAGCCTCTTTCCCCGCCTTGAAGGGCAGGGTCGGTGAGCCTGAGAAGGATCAAGAACAGAAAGCGGCCCCCCGTTGATCGACAATCCGGGCAGGCGATGACCGAATTTATCATCGCCTTCCCGGTCTTGCTGCTCCTGGTTCTCGCCATCATTCAGCTCGCCCTTCTCTATAACGCCAAGCAGGTGGTTACCTCCGCCGCCTTCATGGCGGCCCGCTCTGCCGCGGTTTATCCCAACCAGAGGCACATGGCGGTCAGCTCCGCGGTTCTTTCCTGCGTCCCGATTTCCGCCTCGCTGGAACAGATGATCAAAAGCGCGATCAGCCCCGGCGCTTCCGGAAACTCTGCTGCCAACGCCAAGGGATTCGAGGCCTCGCATATTTTCCAGGATGTCCCGGGAGCGGGCGGGATGGCGATCTCGATCGGGGATAAATACGCTTATTCCTTCCTTTTCACCAAGGTCAGGTTCCTCGATGACCGGGGCGAGGAGATGAAGGCGGAGCGGATCCTCAAGGTTGGGGAGGAATTCACAGTGGAAGTGACGCACTGGTATAGTCTGATCATTCCCCTGGTCAACCGCGTCCTTGCCACCCGCGAGATCGAGATCCCCGGTTCGCCGGTAAAGATCACCCTCCCGAACGGGGCCTTGAGCCAATTGGGGATGCAGGGCGGGCATTACTTCTTCCCGGTCCGTGCCCACACCACGATGAAAGTGGAAGATGACCAATAATTGTGGAATTCGGATTGCGGATTGCGGAATGAAAAAAATATCAGAAATTATTTTAAAAAACCGCTCGATCCCTCCGTTGTCGGGATAAATAAATCGAGCAACTACAAAAATTTCTTTCCCGCGGGCTAAAGCCCGCACCTACCGACTTGTACCCTCGGCCCCTGGAACCCTTGACCCCTCGAACCCTTCTTACTTCCGAGACTTTCGCTTTTCGATGAGATAAATGGCTTCGATTACTATCCCTTTATCCACCGCCTTGGCCATGTCATAAACGGTGAGGGCGGCGGCGGCCACCGCGGTCAGGGCTTCCATCTCCACCCCGGTGCGGCCCCGGGTCCGGACCCGGGCCACGATCTCCAGGACTTCCGGCGGCTCGGCCTGGAGCTCCACCTCGACATGGGTGATCTCCAACGGGTGGCAGAGCGGAATAATTTCGGCGGTCCGCTTGGCAGCCTGGATCCCCGCCAGACGGGCGGTGGCGAAAAGATCCCCCTTGGCCAGGCCCCCGGCCAGGACGAGTTTCAGGGTCGCCGGGTTCATCCTCACCCGGCCCCCGGCCACCGCCTGGCGGAAGACCACGTCCTTGGCGGTGACGTCCACCATTTTCAATTTTCCCCGGCTATCGACGTGGCTCAGTGTTTTTGACTTGGTTTTCATTTCTCTGATCTTTCTCGTCTATCTAGTCTGTCTCGTCTGTCTCGTCTATTTGGTCTGTTAAGTGTTTTTGAATGACCGCGGACCGCCCTCCGGGTCGTAGACCCTTACGGGTCGGAGACCGACGGCCGACCGCAGATTAATTCAAATTCAAAGCTGCTCTGGTTTTCGATATCCGCCTCAGTATTTAAACTAGATCTCTCGAATCCTGTATTTTCTTTTCTTCCCCTGGAACCCTTGGCCCCCTCCGGGACGGAGTCCTCGAACCCTATCTTCTCACGGCAAAATTTTCCCCGGGTTCAATATTCCCTTCGGATCGAAGGTCTGCTTGATCCGCTTCATCAGACTCAGGGCCGGTTCCAAGACTTCCAGGGCAAGGTAAGGCCGCTTGGCCAGCCCGATGCCGTGCTCCCCGGAGATGGTCCCGCCCATCCCGACCACCGCCCGGAGGATTTCCCCGACCGCGGCCTCGGCGGACTCGACCTGCTGATGGTTCCCGGCATCAAAAAGGAGGTTCAGATGGATATTCCCGTCGCCGGCGTGGCCGAAGTTGGCGTTTCCCACTCCCCGCCCCCGGCAGATTTCCTCGGTGGCCCGGAGGAGATCGGCGATCCGGTCGAGGGGAACAGCGACATCCTCGCTGATCCGCTGCGGATAAAGCTTGGCCAGGGTCGGGGAAAGCGCCCGGCGGGCCTGCCAGAGGTTGTCGGCGGCCTTCTGGTCCTCGGCGATCAGGACTTCAAAGGCCCCCGCCTCTCCCAGAATTTCCAGGAATCCTTTCCGTAAAACCGTTCGGACCGCGTTCCCCGCCCGGGACACGTCCGGGAAATAAGCCAGCAGTGTTTTCCTCCCTTCCGGCAGGGGGATAAGCTTCACGGTGATCCGGGTGACCACCGCCAAGGTTCCTTCCGAGCCGACCAAAAGGCGGACCAGGTCGTAACCGACTACGCTCTTCCGAGTTTTCCGGCCGGCGTGAAGAATTTGGCCATCAGGCAGGACGGCTTCCAGGGCCAGGATGTAATCCCGGGTCACCCCGTATTTCACGGTGCGGAGACCGCCGGCGTTGGTGGAAACATTGCCACCGATCGTGCAGAAGCTCTGGCTGGCGGGGTCGGGGGGATAAAAAAGCTTCTCGGCCTGAACCCGCTGGTGGAGCACCCCGGTCACCACCCCGGGATCCGTTTCCGCCAGAAGATTGTCGCCGTCAATATTATGAATTGTGGTCAAGCGCTCCAGGGAAAGCACCAGCCCTTCCGGGACCGGGATGGAGCCCCCCGCCCTCCCCGAGCCCGCCCCCCGCGGGATCACCGGAAAACCCTCTTCGGAAGCGACCCGGAGGATTTCGGAAACCTCCAGGGCGGAGCGGGGAAAAGCCACGGCGGCCGGAAGGGTTTCCCGGTTCAGGGCGTCGTAGGAATAGGAGACCCGGTGCTCCGGGTCGGTAAAGAGATTCTCCCGGCTGACGATTCCCTCGATCCGCTTTAGAACACGGTCTTCCCTAAGTTTCACGTCTT
>JAPLJL010000320.1 GCA_026388615.1 Pseudomonadota bacterium
TAGAGAAAGATCAGGATGCCAACCAAAGGGCCGAGGGGCAAAGTACATACTGTGGTGGAGCGCTGCAAGGGCTGCGGTTTTTGCATTGAATTCTGCCCGCTGAAAGCGCTCCGGGTCTCCGGGACCATGAACCGGGGAGGTTTTCACTTCCCCGAGATCGTCACCCCGGATAAGTGCAGCGGCTGCAACATGTGCGGGATGGTCTGCCCTGATTTCGCCATCTGGTCGGAGAAGTTGATCAGTGAAAAAGACGAACCCGAAAGCTAAGGATCTGAATCACGCCACCGCCGATCCCAAGGGGGTGCTGACCGGCGTCCATTTCATGAATGGCGACCAGTCCGCCTGCGAGGGAGCCCTGGCCGCGGGCTGCCGGTTCGTGGCGGGTTATCCGATCACCCCCTCCACCGAGATCGTGGAGCGTTTTGCCTCCCGGATCCCCACGGTCGGCGGGGTCTTCATCCAGATGGAGGATGAACTCGCCAGTTCGATCGCCATCCAGGGGGCGGCCTGGGCCGGGCTGAAGACCATGACGGTAAGTTCGGGGCCCGGGTTTACCCTGATGATGGAACACATCGGACTGGCCGCGATGCTGGAAACCCCCTGCGTGATCATCGATGTCCAGCGGGCCGGGCCTTCCACCGGTCTCCCCACGCTCCCCGGCCAGGCGGATATGATGCAGGTGCGCTGGGGCTCCCACGGTGATTACGAGGTCATCGCCCTGGTCCCGAACTCCCCCCAGGAATGTTTTGACCTGACCATCCAGGCTTTCAACCTTTCCGAGGAATTCCGGGTCCCGACCTTCGTGATGATGGATGAATGTGTCGGGCACATGGCCGAGCGGGTGGTGATCCCGACGGCGGAAAAAATCAAGGTTTTCAATCGTCGTTATACCACCCTGCCGATCGAGGAGTACCTTCCCTACCGGACCGGCAAGGACCTGGTGCCCTGGTTCGTCAAGGCCGGCACCGGCCGGAGGTTCCACATCACCGGGCTGACCCACGACGAGCGCGGTTACCCGACCATGAACGCCGAGGCCCAGGGCAAGCTGGTCCACCGCCTGGTCGAAAAGATCCGGACCAACGCGGAACAGATCGTGCGCTACGAGGAAGAGGATTGCGAGGGTGCGGAGGTGATCGTGCTTTCCTACGGGATCACTTCGCGGGTGGCAAGCCGGGCGGTGGAAATGGCCCGCAAGCAGGGGATCAAGGTCGGCCGCTTCCGCCCGATCGTGGTCTGGCCGTTTCCCGAGAAGCGGATCCGCCAGCTGGCGGGGATGGCGGGGGGATTCGTCGTGCCCGAGCTGAATTACGGCCAGATTTCCCTGGAAGTGGAGCGGCTGGTGGCCGGCAAGGTGCCGGTTACCCTCGTTCCCCACGGCGGAGGCACGGTGCACCAGCCGGAGGATATTCTCCGGGCGATCCGGGAGATAGTCAGGCTTTAATAGCAGAGAGCATTGAGCAAAGGGCAGAGAGCTAAAAGCGAAGAGAAAAAAAGAAAATAAGAAAACCTAAAGAATAATAGTGAAGAAGCAGACGAAAAAGGAAACGCCGCTCATGATCGAGCCGCGGCCGCAAAACCCGATTGAAAGCCTGATCCGGATGGAGCGCCTGCCCCATATGTGGTGCCC
>JAPLJL010000269.1 GCA_026388615.1 Pseudomonadota bacterium
GATCCCATTTATTCCCGGCGGGCGGGCCCGGTGACCTGGGCGGGGATGGAGCGGGTCCGGCCCCCGGGGATCCGCTTCGAGGATCTTCCCCCCATCCACGTGGTGCTCCTGAGTCACAACCACTACGATCATATGGATATGCCCACCCTGGTCCGCCTGGAAAAAAGGGATCACCCCCGGATCCTCACCGGTCTCGGCAACTCGAAATATCTTTCCGCGGAGGGAATCCAGGACGTGCGGGAATTTGACTGGGGCCAGGGGATGGCCCTGAGCGATTCCGTCCGGGCCACCTTTGTCCCGGCCCAGCATTTTTCCATGCGGAAGGTTTACGACCGGGATACTGCGCTTTGGGGAGGTTTTGTGCTCGAGGGCCGGGGAACGCGGGTTTACTTCGCCGGGGATACCGGCTGGGGGCCGCACCTGGAAGAAATCTATTCCCGCTTCGGGGATTTCACCCTGGCGATCCTGCCCATCGGGGCCTACAAGCCCGAATGGTTCATGGGGCCGGCGCACATGTCCCCGCGGGACGCGGTCCGGGCCCACGAGCTCCTGAAAGCCCGGGTTTCCATCCCGATCCATTACGGTACCTTTCGGCTTGCGGATGACGGGGAGGAGGAAACCCCGGAGGAAATGCGGAAAGCGATGAAAGCGGCGGGGATTTCCGAACAGGAATTCTGGATCCTGGAGTTCGGGGAAGGAAGGGACGTACCAATTGTAGATTGACGAATGACGATTGTAGATTGAAAACCAAATTAATCGTCAATCGTCAATCTAAAATCGTCAATTGCCGGGCAACCCGGGTAGATGAGCGAAACTAAAACAACTATGGCCATCCCGAGGAGAAAATTTGGTCATTCGGGACCAGAGCTTACCATCCTGGGCTTCGGGGCCATGCGCCTGCCCGGTTTCCGCACCGGGGATTTCGAGGGGCACATGGAAGGGGCGGTCAAGCTCCTGCGCCGGGGGATCGAACTCGGGATCAATTACATCGATACCGCCCAACTTTACGATGCCGGCCATTCCGAGATCGCGGTCGGCCGCGCGATCCGGGAGGTGCGGGACCGGGTGTTCATTTCCACCAAGATCCTGCCCAACCTGGTTTCCAGCGCGGATCATTTTAAAAGCCTGTTCGAGGAAAGCTGCGAACGCCTGCAGACCCGGAAGATCGATATCTTTTACTTCCACGGTCTTTACTGGAAGCAGTTCATCGGACAGTTTGCCGAGATGGGTTTGTTGAAAGCCGCGGATAAGCTTCGCGCCGAGGGGCGAATCGGCCTCCTGGGTTTTTCCAGCCATGACCGGCCGGAAAACATCGGCCGGCTGATCGACACCGGTGCCTTCGACGGGATGCTGGTGCAGTATAACCTGGTAGACGAGGTCAACGCGGGGGTCATCTCCCGGGCGGGGAAAAAGGGAATGGGGGTAACACTCATGGGTCAGGTAGTCGGGGGACGGATGGCCGGCACCGGGCCCGACTTCACCCGCCTGGTGCCGCCGGAGTACGGTGACGCCCCGGCCCTGGCCCTGAAATTCGTGTGGTCGAACCCGGATGTCACCAGCGCCCTTTCGGGGATGGAATCCGAATCCGTTCTGGAAGCCAACGTGCGGTCGGCGGAGAAGTTCGCGCCCCTGACCCCGGCCGGCCGGGCCGAGGTGGCTGCGCTGCAGAAGAAACTGGAAAAACTGAGGGAGATTTACTGCAGCGGCTGCGGCTACTGCCTGCCCTGCCCGGAGAAGGTCAACCTCCCGGGGATTTTCAATCTCCTTATTTGCCACCAGGTTTTGGGGGCGAAAAGTTACGCCCAGGATATGTACCGCTTAATCGGGGTGCTTCCGATCATCCCCGGGCGGGACGCCAGCGCCTGTATCGAATGCGGCCAGTGCGAGGACAAGTGCCCGCAGAAGATTCACATTATCGACCAGCTGAAGCGCTCCCATAAGCTGCTAACGAAGTAAGGTGATAGATAGCAGCGACCGCCGACGGCAGACCGCCGACCGCCGATATAGGCAAGAGCCTAAAGCTTAGAGACAAAAGTAAAACCAAAAACCGGGCTAAAAAACGCCCGGTTTTCGAAAATTCTTTTTCCTCTGATTTCTGGTTTTCTCGCTTCCAGGCTTCCTAGTGTCCTAGCTTTCTAGCGCTTTTACTGCGGTCGGCCTTCGGCGGCTGCCGGACTCCCGGTTACTGCCTGGTTTCCAGGAGTGATTCGAAAAATGGTTTGGGCAGGTTGACCGATCCGATGTAAGTGATTTTTTTATTGGACAGGTCGTAAAGCTCCATTAACGGGACCGGGGTGTAGTTGTGATCCTTCAGGTAGCTGAAAATCTTGGGATAAACCTTGAAGATGCCGATGTAAACCGAGGGATGGCCCCGGAACGGGAAGAAAGCCACCACGCTTGAGGAAACCGGGTAGAGCTTGATGTTGTATTTGGCCTGTAAACCCTGAATTTTATTCGCGTCTTTCTCGTCCAGGATGCACCCGACCAGGCTTCGCAGCTTGTCTTTCGCCACTTCCTGGGGGTTGTCGTAATAGAGGCCGAACCCCCGGGAGGTCTCGATGGATTCCTTCTGCTTCAATTCTTGGGAGAGCTTGGTCATGACCGGGCCGACGTTTTTATAATCTCCGATGAATTTTTCGTAGACCAGCCAGTAAGGCCCGGTTTCCTGTTCCGAGATCGTGACCTTGGCGAACATCCCGTAATAAGTGAGAACCGAAATCAAAATGACGAATAATACCCCGATCAATCCTAAAACATACTTCATTTAACCCCCTTCTGTTTGAAACTGCCTCTTGCTCCGATCCCATTATCCTTTTTCGGAACAGGGCTTGCGGTAGAAATTAACGCTTACTTTATCATATTTGAGGTTTGATTTTAAATGGGGAGGGTTTTTCCGCTTCGGGTATCCCACCGCGACGATCGCTTCTACCTGGAGATGGGTGGGAAGCCGGAGGAGTTGGGCAATGTAATCCCGGGCGGATTGATTTTCATCATGGGATCGCTGCCGGATCTGGATCCAGCAGGCCCCGAGGCCCAGGGCTTCCGCCGCCAGCCATATATATATGGAAGCGATGGAGGCGTCTTCCACCCAGACATCGGACTTGGCGGTGTTCGCGCAGGCGACCATCCCCAGGGGTGCCCCGGCCAGGAAATCGGACCCGTGCGGCTTCGATCCCGACAGCTTTTGCAGGAGCTCCCGGTCGGTGACCACGATGAATTCCCAGGGGTCCAGGCCGCGGGAAGAGGGGGCACGAAGGGCGGCTTCCACGAGCAGGTCGATTTTTTCCGGCTCGACCGGCTTCTTCAGGAATTCCCGGACACTTCTTCGCTTCCGGATCACGTCGATGAATGTCGTCATTCGCTCACTTTAGGTCATGGGTACTAGGTGTTAGGTGTCGGGTTTACCCAAAACCCATCACCTATGACCCATCACCGTCTTTTTATTTGGCTGCGCTGGCTTTCCGCCCGTAGACCTTTTCGTAGGCCTTGCAGAAGGGGCAGATCCTTTCGTCGATTTCCTTGACGAACCAGAAGAAGAAGCCCTTCTGTTGGACCCGGGCTTTTTTGCAGACGTAGCACTCCACGCATTTCTTCGCCATTTTTTTGTCTCTTTCGGTGATGGTTGTCTTGGGCATATTTAGATTCCTCCTTTGGGACCGCCTATTTTACAACAGAACATGAGAATTTCGAGAAGGAAAACCGGATTCGCGGGAGCTAGGGGGTCTTGCGGTATTCGTTGAGGGCGCTGAGAATGCCGGCCAGAAGCCAGGCGGGGTAAAGCTTGTCGATCTGGTCCTGATAAATGGGGTAGGTTTTATTCTTGATGGCCTGGACCGTTTCCTCGTTGAGCTTGATCACCTTCATTCCATGGGAAGCGAAGCCCTGCAGGGCTTTTTCGTTATCCGCGCGGATGATTTTTTTCAGGGGGGGCAGGTAGAGGTCCCAGGCTTCCTTGATGATCTGCTGGAACTGCGGGGGTAGGCCGGAAAGGAACTTCTTGTCCATCACGATGGCCGCCGGCGCGTAGGAAAAGGGCAGGTCGATCAGGTATTTCGCCTTGGTGTACCACTGCATGGCCGCGCTGGCGTAGAGCGGGCTGTAGAAGGCGTCGATCTGGCCGGACTGCAGGGTCTCCAGGAGCTTGGGAAAACCGGCGGGAAAGAGCTGGAACCCCAGGGCCTGGTGGGTCTCGATGTTGACGGGGTCGTATTTCCAGGCCCACATCTTGGAGTTTTTGAAATCATTGATCGATCCCACCGGTTTCTGGATGAACCAATAGTGGCGCCCGGCCTCCAGCCAGCCCGACAGGATAAAACCCTGCTCTTCAAAAAGCTTCTGGAAGCGGGGGTTGAGCTTCTCCAGCACATAATCGATTTCGTCGTAATCCTTGAACAGGAAGGGCAAACCCAGGATCTGGGTCTCGGGAACCATTTTGGCCAGCCCGCCGGAGGTGAACCCGCCTCCTTGGAGGTAGCCGAGCCGAATCTTGAGAAAGACGTCCGGTTCGTCGCCCATGATTCCCCCCAGGTACCAGATGA
>JAPLJL010000198.1 GCA_026388615.1 Pseudomonadota bacterium
ATGTCCGATCTGGAACGCGGCAAACTCGAAATTTACCTGGCCGGGAAACTGGGAACCGACCGGCTGACCATCACGAGCCTGTGGAAAAACCTCCAAGGCTGGTCGATGCAGACCTTCAGCGTCGGGGTTTCCTATCGTAAAGACGGCCGGGAAATCGAACAGAACCTGATCATCCGCAAAGAGCCGGAATCGGGCCTGGTCGAGCCCTATGACGCTTCCAAGGAATACCGGGTCATGGCGGCTCTGGCCCGGACGGGGGTAGCGGTCCCCAAAACCTACTGGCATGAGCCCGACCCGGCGATTCTGGGCAAACCCTTTTATGTGATGGAAAAAGTGGAAGGGATCGTGCATCAATGGTCCCTGTCTAAGACCGCCTTCGACCCGGAATTCCGCCTGATTCCCGACGAGCGGGAGCGGGAATCCCTGGGTCGGGATTTCATCATGAATATCGCCCAGATCCACCGCGCCGACTGGCGGAAACTGGGGCTTTCATTTCTCGGCGATCCCGGCCCGGGTGACGGCTCGGCCCTCTCCCAGGTTCTTTACTGGGAAGAGGTGATCAGCCGGGCGGGGTTCCGGAACCACCCCGTGGCGGCCTACGCCACCAACTGGCTCAAGGACAACTTGGTCAGCAACGACCGGGTCACCGTCGTGCACGGGGATTACCGCACCGGGAATTACATCGCCCGGGACGGCCGGATCGCGGCGGTGATCGACTGGGAGATGGTGCACCTCGGCGACCCGATGGAGGACATTTCCTACATCATCGGCAGCGCCTGGCGCTCGGCCCGGCCGCTTTCCTGGGTCAGCCATCTGATGCCCTCGGAGGAATTTTTCGCCCGTTACGAGCAGGAAAGCGGGATCAAGGTCGACGAGGAAAAGGTCAAGTATTACCACGTGTTCACCGATTACAAAGCGATCGGGATCGGGGTCACCGCCGCCAACGCCTTTATCAATAAGTTCAATCCCGATCTCCGGGTGGGGATCTTCGGACTGACCCATTACATCACCTGCTTTAATGCCATTAAGAATATAGGTAAGTATCAGGAGGGTTTCAAACCATAATTGTAGTTGCCCGATTCATCGGGCTGAAAAAGGATTTTAACAGACGGAGCCTCATAAATGAGGCAACTACAAAAATGGTCAATAAAATTAACCGATAGACATTTTATTGTGATGTAAAATTAGGGGGATAACCCATGTTCGCGCCGATCGAGACTTATCTGGAAAGAATCTTCGCCACCCTTGAGAACGTGGTGGCCCCCGAGGTCGAATCCGATTACGCCCGGGTCCAGCTCTTCGCCGCCATCGGCCTGCTCCAGTCCCTGGGCAAGAAGGTCGAGTACCGGCAGGAACTCATCCAGGAAAGGATGAGAATGTATTCCGGGGTCATGCTCAAAGTTTTCCAGGCGGTGGAGAAAAGCGGGGGAGAGCCTTCCGGCGAACTGCGGGATTATTTCCGCGAGCTGGAAACCCGGGACCCGGGCCGCGACCCGGCCGACCTGGCCCGGCTGGAGGAGAAATTCAGCCGGACCATCGACCTATTTTTTACCCACCGGGGAAAACTCGACCCGGAGGTGGCGCGGGAACTGGACCGGGAAATCAGGGAGGTTCTCACCCAGGTCTGCTCGGGCGACCTGAGTTTTCTCGCTTCCGACAATATCGACAAGGCCCAGAAAGCCAGAGCGAAAGGCAGCGAATAAGGTTGTCAGGTTAAAAGTTCCCATTCGCTATGCTCAGGGCAAGCAAAGTTCAAGGTTAAATATTCATAAAATCAGAATTTAAATTAAAAGATTCTCCGAATCGATAAACTTCTTAACTGTGAACGTTGAACGCTGAACCTGATATTTATTGCGAAAGGAGAAATAGATGGAACCCCATGATGAATTCGTGCATGAGTATCCAAAACCTTTAGACTCTCCCTGGAAAGAGAACTGGTATTTCAACTTCATCGACCGGCCGAACCGGGCCTGGGGGATAAACCACATCTCCCTGACCCGCCACGACGGCAAGGGCCGATTTACCGCCTTTCATGTAGTGGATGAACAGGTCCTGATGTATTCAAACGTGATCGCGGTGGAGGATCATCCGAAAGAGCTCACCGATGGCCGGCTCAAGTTCGAGTTCCTCGAGCCGGAGCGGAGATTCCGGGTGACCTTCAACGGCCCCCAGCACCGGGTCGAACTTAATTGCCAGGCCCGTTTCCCGGTTTTCGATTATGGTTCCAGCCGTTCGGGAAAACCCCGGAAAAAGGGCGCCATGTCCCTCAATCATTACGAGCAGGCCTTATCCGTTAAAGGCACTCTGGAAATGGAAGGAAAATCCCGGCCGGTGGAATGCCTGGG
>JAPLJL010000083.1 GCA_026388615.1 Pseudomonadota bacterium
TAAGGCACCAAGACACTAAGATTTAAAGATTATTCTTCTCTTTCGGGTAAGGGGGTAAAAGCCATATCTATCCTTTGTGCCTTGGTGTCTTTGTGGCTACCTGAACAGTTACGATTCATTAAAGATTTTTCCGTCCAGTATTCAACCAGGGTGACTTCGCTGTTTCAAGCCGCAAGCTCTCCGGGGCCGGAATATTTTTCGCTACATCGGGAAGGGCGGGAGGGGGAGGGAGGCCAGGAAGTTCTGGACAAACCCCAACTGATGCAGATCCACGATCTTGTCGAAGGACATGTAGCCGATCGCTCCGGTAAAGAGCTGCCAGAGGCAATGGATGGGCACAAAGACGAAAGGCATGGCCGGGCTCTGGGAGGCCTTCTGATAAAAGGCCTTATGGTTCCGGCGGAAATAGCGCTTGAGCTTCTGCTCGGTCATCACCGCCAGGCCGTGCATATTGAAATACAGGAATACCCACCCGAATCCGGCCGGATCCATGGAGGCGCAATCGAACTGGTATTCGTGGATCATTCCGCTGACCATGAAGGTCGCCAGGATCCCGATCCCGGGACGCTTCGGGCCGCCGATGGGAAGGTAGACAAACCGGAGGAGATAGCCGCGGATATAAAGGTTCAGGCGGTTGGACCAGAAATCCTCGGGTGAAAGCGCGCGGATCGGGGCGTGGTAGATGGCGGAGACATCCTTGCCGGTGAAACGGCAATAGCTGAAATTCAAATTGGCCATTCCCGAGGCAAACCAGTACATATACCCCACCTTGCTGATCACGCTGAAAGGGTAATTCCATTCCTCGGTCCGGAGGTAGGTGTTGAGCAGAATAAAAATGCACCCGCAGCCGATATCCCAGAGGGCTCCGAAAAGATAGGTGAACCCTTCTTTAAAATCCGACCGGCGTTTTTCCGGAGGGGCGTCCTGGGTGCCGAAACCGGTGCTGATGAAGTTCAGGTAATACTTGAAAGTAAACGGCTCGTCAGGTGAGTTTTTCCGCTGAACGGCCAGGTCGATATTCCGGAGGACAAAGTTATACAAGGGCAGGAAAAGAAAAAAACGGAGGAGTTTGTTGAAAATGGCTCCTTCCGTATTCGGGATTAAGAGGGGAAGGAACATGACCAAAGCGAAAAGCGGGATGAAGCAGATAGTGGTAACCCAGGTGGATTTGGCCCGGGATAGAACCAGGTAAGCGGGCAGGAAGGCGAAAAAATACCCCAGAACGAAAAGTCCGATACCTTCGTATATGGAAATAGATTCAAACATGCTTTTCCCGGTCATTCCCGTGGAAACGGGAATCCCCCAGCGCCATTTTTCCTTTGGTTCTAATGAGCGAGTTGCTCACAAAAGCCAATGATAAAGCCAATCCGGTGAAAGTCAATTACAAGATCCACCGCCCGGAAAAAGAGCTGGCCGGTCACAACAAAGAAAACGAGGTTGGCGGCTATTTGTATGACCTCGGCGGTTTTTCCCTTCCACCAGAAACGATAGAATTTCGGGAAACCCCTCCGGAGCGGGCGCTTGACCGCCCGAATGCCCATGACCGCGGCTCCATGAATCAGGAAAAAAGCGAGGACATAGCCATTGACCGCGCCGACGGCGAGATCAAACCCGTATTCATGCAGCAGGCCGCTGGCCAGGAAAGTCAGAAAAGTGGCCCGGTAAGGGTGGTTGAGCGCGTCCAGGGGTAGGAAAATGTATTTTTGAATATATTCAATAATCGGCAGGTTCCAGCGGTTGAACCAGAAATCTGCGGGGGAGCGGGAGAGGATCGGCTCGCGCAGGTTTACCCGGCCTTCGATCCGGACCAGCTTCCCGATCCCGTAGTAAAAATCCATGAACCCGACGAAAAGCAGGTACCATTCCGCCATCTTGCAGAAGAGATTAAGCCAGAAGGCGGTTTCCGGCGTGCCCAGACAGGTGTTGGCGGTCATCATCAGAATCACAAAGGCGGACATTAATCCCCCCCGGAGAATCTGGAGCAGACCGGAGAAATCACGGGCCCTTCCCGCCATGGCGGGGTCGGGGTATTTCAAGGCCAGGGCGAAGAAGGTGTAAAAGAAAAACTGGCGGAACAGCGGTTTCCGGGGAAAAGGAGGCTTAGCCGACATGAAATCCAGGCTTCGAACGACATGAAAACCCGCGCCCAGAACGATCATGAGGCGAAACAGGCGGTAATCGAACGGAATCACCAGGGGCAGGA
>JAPLJL010000052.1 GCA_026388615.1 Pseudomonadota bacterium
GGATCGAATTAATTCGAGAGTTGGCCTCCTTATTTAAACGGGGTGCGGTGGGAGCCTCCCGCCCTCTCTGCGACCAGGGCTGGCTTCCGCTGGGGCACCAGGTAGGAATGACCGGGAGCACCGTATCTCCGAAACTTTACCTGGCCTGCGGAATCTCCGGGGCGCTCCAGCACACGGTGGGGATGAAAAATTCCGGCTTGATCGTGGCGGTCAACACCGACCGCAAGGCCCCCATCCTGCAGGTCGCGCATTTCTGCGTCAACGCCGATCTTTCCCAGTTCATCCCGATTCTTATCGACAAAATCAGGAAATCCCGAGAATAAAACAGACTTAGTCCGGATTGTTCTTCTTGGTTTTACCGAAGCCCGGCTTCCGGCCCGTAGGGCCTACAGCCCGGAGGGAGGGTTGGTTCTTCCTTCGACCCCGATGGGGGCTCAGGACGAGGACCCCAGAGGGGCGCGACGCGCACTCTTAGGAAATCAGGCGGCTATAAACTCGACGACAAAGTATCTATCGATACTGGCTAGACCATAAAGAAAAATTAGGCTAACGAAAATCGAGATTGCTTCGCTGTCGCTCGCAATGACAGCGCGGAATAAATATTTTCCCGGTCTACAGTATACGGTCTACCTTTTATGTTGAGAGCTGAACGTAACCGGATTGTCAGTTTCCAGCGGCGGGAAAACCCTGAACAAATGAAGTTATATGCTGGGCGTAATCGCCCTGGATCGGGGTTCCGTATAAACCCACATCCGGACCGACAATGAATACCCGGTCCGCCGGGATGGCGGCGTCCTCATAGGCTTCCTGGTCGGTCGAGGCATTTCCGTAAGCGACCGCCACCTGATAGCCAAGATCATTCATGATCCGTTCGAGAAAACCCCGCTTGTAAGCGCGGGCCGTTTCTCCCCCGACAAACGTGTCGGCGGTTTCCACGTACCCGAAGGGCGCCTCCACCTGGTCCAGCCACATCCGGGTGAGGGAACGCAGGTAGTAGGGCCGGGCGGTCAGGTACATGATCTGGTATCCCTTCTCCGCATATAGGTTCAACATCTCGATGGCGCCCCCATAGGCGACGGCCACGTAGTTGGGATCGTCCATCTGTTTGTAAACCTCTTCGTCGCTCACGGTCAGGGTGCCGTCAATATCGGTGACAATAGTACCGGTTCCAGAAGGAAACACGAAAATTCCCCCGCGGGCGCAGGTTTGGTCGCCCTCCACCACCGCGTAGACCGGGTGCGCGCCCGGTCCGAATTCCCGGTCGGCGGGAATTTCCGCGCTGAATTTCCCTTCCGAATCAGTCTTCATCCGAGCCAATTTGATCCAATGCTGGCTATCGTCCTGGGTCCAGACGGATACGTATTCCTCCGGAAGGCTATGGATGATTAAGGTCGCGCCGTAATTGGTTATCCCGCTGAGGGTCTGGGTTTCTCCTTCTTGGCCGATAAAATCAAAAAACACGTGCTGGGGACGGCCATAATCCTTCACCTCGGCGGCCCGGGTCGGATTCCGGAAGGTCGAGGAATCAAGCTGGAAAGGAAGCTGGGCCGGCTCCGGGCAGACCAGATTGCCTCCCGTCCCGTCCTGATTTTTCGACCCTTCCGAACAGGAAAAACCCGGGAAAACAGAAAAAACCATCAGATAAATTGTGATTGGAAATAAACTTCTTTTCACGAATCCTCCCTTGAAAACGACCACCGCCGACAATTATCTCATCACCCCTCAATGGGAGTCAATTATAAGTGATGGGTGATGGGGTATCGGGCAAAGGGCATAGAGTATAGAGCTAAAAATGTTATTCCGGTTTCTTTGTTCTTTCCGAAAGCCCGGCTTCCGGCCCGTAGGGTCTACAGCCCGGAGGGGGGGTTGGTCATCGCGACTATCGTGTCTATTGTGTCTTTGTGTTCTTAGTCATTACTGAGTCTATTGTGTTATCGGGTTTATGAGGAGTATTTAATCTCTAGACACTACGGACACAATGGACTCTATGGACACTACAAACGCTTTTTATTGGGAAGCGAGACCAACCCCCCAAAAAGAAAAAAAGGCTAACAAAAAAGGTGAAAAGAAAAGACGGTAGTCGGGAAAAAAAACGCGATTCTTCACCATCCAGCCTTCGCCAAGGCTTCGGCGGACACGGAGGCTCAGAATGACAGAAATTTTCGGCCGTTGGCGGTCCCGGGCCAACACGAGCGGTCGGCCAGAAGGATTACGCGATGAAAAGGTTCTTGGTCGAGAAATTGGGATCGGTGGTCAAGTTCACCCCCAGCCGGCGCAGGCCCGCTTCATCG
>JAPLJL010000065.1 GCA_026388615.1 Pseudomonadota bacterium
GACACGATAGACACGATAGTCGCGAGAACCTACCCCCCGGGTTTCCGAAAACCCAATAAACACAAAAACCCCGAAAAAATCATCCTGTCATTGCGAGCGCCAGCGAAGCAATCTCGCTTCCGCCTTTGAGCTTTGACCTTCGACCTATAACCCATAACCTATCACCTATGATCTATTTCTGGACTATCTCTTTCCCCACAAACGGCGGAGAGGCGTGATAGGCCTGACTCAGAATTATCGCGCCCATTTTCGCGCTGAGATTTTTATATATCCCTTTCACCTGGAAGGCCACCGGCTCCATCGTGATGACGCAGACGGCCACCCGGGCGTTTTCCCGGAGATTTTTCAGATAGGGCGCCATCGGTTTTTTCTGGAAGACCAGCACATCGGGGGCTGCGGGCTGGACAGACATGACCGGGACGGCATAGGGAAATCCCAGGTCGTCCCGGAAGGCGATCACCTTCACCGCCGGGATCAGCCCGAATTTATTGGCCACCAGGGGGTGCATGATCGCCCGATTCCGGGTCTGTTTATGGCCCGAGCCTGAGCACAGCTTCGAGGCGAGGTTGCCGAACAGGACGTCGAGTTTCGAAAGCTGGAAAACTTCGGAGATATCGGAGATCTTGATCGAGCCGGCGTTCCGGATGCCAGTGTAGGCGTTGTACCGGATAAAGGAACCGGAACTGATCTGGTCGGCGTATTCCCCGACTTTCTGGAAACCCTGAAAGCGGCCGCGGATGGTCGCGCCGAAGAGGTTCTCGGTAATGAAAGTAACGCTGACTTCCTTGTTTTGCCGAAGGTTTTTCTCGGTTTTATCCATCAGGAAGTTGCCGAAAATCAGGGTTTCCCGGTCATAGGGCTGGATCGTGATGATGGGGACGACATTAGGGATACCGGATTCATCCTGGGTGGCCAGGAACTTGGGGACCATTTCGCCTTTCAGGGCGTTAAAGATCCGGTCATCCAATTGCGCGGTCATCATGCCTTCCTGGCCGGAAGCCAAGTACTAAGAAGCCAAGTTGCCGAGTACAAAGAAGATGATATTGAAAATATTTATCCCAACTACATAACTACCCAAATTAATTATGGCTTTTGGAAACCGAGATTGCCACGGTCGCTTTAAGCGACCTCGCAATGACACCTTCATTTATCAAGGGCTTATTATTCTTGCCCCTTACCTCTAACCCCTTACGCCTTACGCTTGTCCATTACTCTTCATCGGTCCGGAGACAACCACGTTCTTCAACCCGGCCGAAACCGCGATATTTCGAAAGTCCAGCATTTCTTCCTCGGTGAAAAGACGGACGCCTTTCAAGGAAAACTCCCTCCCCAGCTGTTCATATTTGGCGAGGCAGAGATTGCTGAAGGCGAGAAGATCGAGGCGCTCAACGTGCCGGAGCCCGGAACTGATGAACCGGGCGATGGCCTCGATGTTAGCGGGGGAATCCGTGTAGCCGGGGATCACCGGGACGCGGACCCAGATCGGTATGTTTCGGGAGTCGATCAGACGAAGATTATCGAGAATCAGATCGAGCTGGCCGCCGGTGGTCTGCTTGAGCGCGTCGCGGTCCAGGGTTTTCAGGTCGAATAAGACCAAGTCAACCTCGGGCAGGAGGGCGGCCAGGATTTCCGGGCGGCACTGCCCGCAGGTGTCGAGGGCCGTGTGGAGGCCGGCGGCCCGGCAGGCCTGGAGGAGCTCCAACAGGAATTCATTCTGCCGGGTAGGCTCTCCACCGGAGAAGGTGACCCCGCCCCGGGATTTTTCATAATAGCGGGAGTCTTTGAGCACCTCGGCCATCACTTCCTTCACCGTCAGCTTTTTTCCCAGGATTTCGAGGGCGGCGGCGGGGCACTCCTCCACGCAGATTCCACAGGTGGTGCAGAGCTTCCGGTCAATTATTATCCCGGACCCGGCACGGGTGAGGGCTTTTATCGGGCAGGCTTTAAGACAGGCCCCGTCGGCGAGGCAGCGGGTTGAGTACCAGACGAGTTCGGGCCGGGGGGAGAGGCTTTCCGGGTTGTGGCACCAGGGGCAGCGCAGAGGACAGCCCTTTAGGAAGACCGTGGTGCGGATGCCCGGCCCATCCTCGGTGGAAAATTTCTGGATGCTGAAAACGATCCCGCTTTCAGATAATCCACTCATGCAGGGTTCCAGGGTTCCAGGGGTAAAATAAAGTTCAAAGGTCAAAGCTAAAAGAAACGTAGGGGAGGGCTTTATGCCCTCCCAAAAATTCAGGCGGGGACAAGCCCCGCCACTACAACAATATATTCTCCGGTGACGACGCCTGGATTCCCGCTTTCGCGGGAATGACGATATTGAGTAACTGTGTAAGTCATTAGAACGGTTTAGGTCCTTTGAATTTGTTTGGAATTTGGAACTTGGATTTTGGAATTTAGGGTTTTCCTTTTCAGGTTCGGTGGGATTCGCGGGAGATGATTTCGTCCTGGATTTCTTTTCCCAGGGTTACGAAGTAAGCGTTGTAGCCGGTGACCCGGACGAGCAGATTGCGGTACTCATCCGGGTTTTTCTGGGCCTTTTTCAGGGTTTCCGGATCGAGGATATTGATCTGCAGGGCCGAGCTGCCGTGCTCGATATTGGCCCGTAATAATCCCATCATTTTTTCCTGGTGTTCCTTCCCCCGGGCCAGGGAGGGGGAAAGGCTCAAGGTATGGGAGGAGCCATTGGGGATGGTGGTCAGGTTCAGGTTGCCCACCGAGTTGATCACCGCGGTCGGGCCGTGCCGATCGGCCCCGTTGACCGGGCAGACCCCGTTGGAAAGAAAGGCCCCCCGCCTGCGGCCGTCGGGCGTAGCCGCGGTCTTGGGGGCATAGGCGATCCAGTAATTCCAGGAAAGGTAACCCGCACGGTATCGCCGGCCGGTGAAGGGCGAGGTATAGCGGGTGACCGCCTCCGACCAGAACTGGGAAACCCGGCGGGCGAGCGCGTCGGAAGAAGGATCGTCGTTCCCGTATTTGGGGGCCTTGTTGATAAGTTTCTGACGGAGGAGATCGTAGCCCTCGTAATTAGCCTCGATGGCCCGGATCAGCTCGTCCATCCCGATCTTCTTATCCTCGAAAACAAGTTTCTTGACCGCCAGGAGTGAATCCACCGTAGTAGCGAGGGCCGCCGCTTCCATAGTGATGAAATTAATCTCGGGGCCTCCCTGGGTGACGTCCTTTCCGGAAGTTTCACAGCCGCGCACAAGGGTGGAGAGGTAGGGAACCGGCTCGAAGCGGGCCCGGATTTCGTCGGAGAGGTTGTAAAGCCCGATCAGCTTCTCCATCAGGTGGAGGGTTTGCTTCTCGTAGGCCTGGAAGAATTCCCCGAAAGTCTGGAATTGGCGCGGGTCGCCCGTCCGGGGTCCGACCTGTTTGCCGGTGGCCTGGTCCCGGCCGTTGAAAAGGGCCAGCTCGACCGCCTTGGCCAGGTTGATGTTTACATCCACCGTGCCCGAGCGGTCGTTGCCCTGCAGGGTGTTTTCCAGACAGCCCACCGGAGCGTAATCCCAGAGTTTGTCTTTTGCCAGCCCGATCCACTCCAGGGCGCGGATGCTGATCTCGTCGAAATTGATCAGGAAAGGGGCACCCTGGGCCCGGGAAACGATTTCCACCACCCGGCGGAGCAGCTGGTCGGGAGTGTTTTTATGCAGGCGGACATTGGGTTTGGGCTCGAGGAGATTGATCTCCTCGATGACGTCGAGGCAGAGGTAGGTGAAGTCGTTGGTGAGGTCCTCGCCTCCGGGACCCATCCCGGAGAGGGTGATGAGCTGGCCGAAGGAAGAGTTGATCCCCTGGTTGTTTCCCACCCGGCCCTGGAAGTCGTAAACGTAATTATTCTTGATGAAGAAGGATTCCAGGATCTCCTTGGCCTGGTCCCGGTCCAGGGCCCCGGACTTGAGATCCTGCTCGTAAAACGGGTAAAGGAACTGGTCGAACCTTCCGTAGGAAAGCCCGGGACCGGGGTAGGATTCCGCCGCCATCACCAGGATATGGGTGAACCAGAGGCTCTGGAGGGCTTCCCAGTAATCCCGGGCCGGCTCTTCGGGGACCCGCGCGCAGATCTCCGCCATCCGGAGGAGTTCCTGACGGCGCCCGGGCTCGGATTCCCGCGCGGAGAGCTCGCGGAGCTTCTGGGCGTAGCGTCCGGCCAGCGTCCGGGGAACCTCGGTGCAGATGATCAGGGCCTGGAGGAAGTCGCGGTGGGAGGGGGAAGCGGCCTGGGCCAGGAGGGCTTCGAATTTCTGCCGCAAGCCCTTGAACCCGATTTTCAGGACGGTGGGGTAGTCCGGGATCAGGTGGCCGGGGGTGGCGCCGGCGTTGCCGTATCCGTAGGAATCAAGTTCCTTGAGCGTCCGGACGTAGCGTTTCTCCATTTTCTTGAACTTCCGGGCTTCCGACTTGGTAAGGGTCCGGGAAGAGGCGGTATTGAATTGCCCCCCGACGATCAGCTCGCCCTCGAGCACCTGGACGGGAAGATGTTTTTCCACCACCGCTTTGAAGAAGAGCGCGCGCCTGATGATGGCCGGCTCCCGCCAGAAATCCGGGTTCAGGGGAACGGTCTGGGCATCCACCAGGAGGGAGACCTTGAACGCGTCCATAAAGGGATAGACTTCGGGGGCGACCCCCCAGGTATGCTCGGAATAAACCACGTCCCAGGGCTGGCCGGTGGTGAAGGACATGACCTCGTTCCGGAAGTAATCCCTTTCGGAATATGAGAAATATTCATCCCGGAGCTTCCGGATGCGGGGGGATAATTTATCCGAGGGAGACCACAAGCTTACCGCGGGTTCGGCGAAAGCGGCCATCGTAAACCTCCTCCTAAAGTTGAGATCTTTTAAATTATAACTTAGAGGGAATTTATTAAGGAGGGGTTTGGTTATAATTTAAAGAAATTTGCCGGATAATGAGAAAGTCTGTCATTGCGAGCGAAGCGAAGCAATCTAAAATAAAGAGTTGTCCAAAAAAAGATTGCCACGTCCCGCCCCAGGCGGGCCTCGCAATGACCGGAAGCGCATGAATTGACAACTACGAGAAGGCACCCGTTTAAATGAAAAAATTTATTCAGGAAATCCGGGAGAGCGAAGAGCTGAGAACCCCGGGGTCGATTTATCACCGGCACCTGCCCGGGTTCGCGGGTGATTTCCGGGAAATTCCTTCCTGGTTTTCCGCCGAAATCAGGCTTCGCCTGGAGGCCCAGGGAATCAAAAAGCTTTTTTCCCACCAGGTCGCGGCCCTCGACCTGATCCGCTTCGGGGAGAATGTCGTGGTTTCCACTCCCACCGCGAGCGGAAAAAGCCTGATTTACAACCTGGCGGCGGCGGAGGCGGCCCGGGCCGATCCCGGGTCCCGAGCCCTTTACCTTTTCCCTCTCAAGGCCCTGGAACAGGACCAGGTCCGGGCCCTGGGAGAAACCTTCGGCGGGATTTTAACCGCCGATATTTATGACGGCGACACCCCCCAGAGTCAGCGGACCCGGATCCGGAAGAAACTTCCCGGGGTCCTGGTGACCAACCCGGACATGCTCCATGCCGGGATCCTCCCTTATCATGCCAATTGGTCGGAATTCTGGCCGGGCCTGAAATACGTCGTCCTGGACGAACTGCACACCTACCGGGGCATCTTCGGCTCGCACGTGTCCCAGGTTCTCCGGCGGCTCCGCCGGGTGGCGGAGCATTACGGGTCCCGGCCCCAGTTTTTGTTTTTCTCGGCCACCATCGGAAACCCCGGCGAATTGGCGGGTGCGCTCTCCGGCCTGCCTTTCCGGGAGGTGAGCGAGAGCGGGGCGCCCCGGGCCGGGAGGCATTTCCTTTTCTGCAATCCCTCCGCCAGCCCCTAGGGTGCTGGATGATTATCCCGAGTGGAAGGATAAGATCGCGGCCTATCGGGCCGGCTACCTGCCCGAGGAGCGGAGGGAGATCGAAAAGGGGCTTTTCGAGGGAAGATTGAAGGGAGTGATCGCCACCAGCGCCCTGGAGCTGGGAATCGACATCGGGGGGCTCGAAGTCGGGGTGCTGGTCGGCTACCCGGGCACGATCGCCACCACCTGGCAGAGGTCGGGCCGGGTGGGAAGGCAGATCCTCGCCCCGGACGCGGAGGGGGTAGCCGGGGGGTCGGAGTCGCTGGTGGTCATGGTCGCCACCGCCGACGCCCTCGACCAGTTTTTCATGAATGACCCGGAGGAATTTTTCCGGAGGCGGCCCGAAGCGGCGATCGCCGATCCGGATAACCCGGTGGTGGTGAAAAATCATCTCGTTTGCGCGGCGGCCGAGCTCCCCCTGGAGGCCGCCGGCGATTCGATGAACCCGGAATCGCACCGGGAGATCGTCCTCGAGCTGGAAAAGGAAGGGGGGCTTCTCCGCGACGCCGAGGGTTCGCGCTGGTTTTCTTCCCGGCGCTATCCCCAGCGGAAGATCGGCCTGCGCTCGGCTGGGGATGAGTTTGCCATCCGTTCCGTAACGGGCGAGGTGGTGGGGATGATCGATGAGGTCCGGGTCAAATCCGAGTGCCACCCGGGGGCGATCTACTTGCACCGGGGCAAACAATATCGGGGCGAGGATATCGATTGGGGGAAGAAGGAGGTCCTGGTCCGTCCGGTCGAGGTGGATTATTACACCGTGCCGAAGAAGGAAGAAGAGGTGGAGATTCTGAAGGAAGAGGCGGACCGAAGCGGGGGCCGGGTTCACTTTGGCCGGGTCCGGGTGACGGAAAGGGTCACAGGCTACGAGCAGAAGCGATTTTCCGGGGAAAAGAGCGCGGAGTTTCCCCTGGATCTGCCTGAAAGCGTGTTTGAAACCGAGGCTTTATGGTTTGGGATTCACGCGGAAGCGCGGGACGGGATCGAACGGGGGAAACGGGATTTCTCCGGGGCCCTTCACGCCGTCGAGCACGCCCTGATCGCCATCTTCCCCCTTTTTGCCCTCTGCGACCGGAATGACCTGGGCGGGGTCAGCTATCCCTACAACCTCCAGGTCCGGGGCCCGGCGATTTTTGTTTACGACGGCCATCCCGGCGGGGTGGGCCTCTGCCGGAAGGGTTTCCGGGAATTCCCGGAACTGGTCCGCGCCACCCGCGATCTCATCCGGCGCTGCCCCTGCCCGGCCGGGTGCCCGACCTGCAACCAGTCCCCCAAGTGCGGATCGGGGAACCGACCTCTCGATAAACCGGGAGCGCTGATCCTGGTTGAATATTTATATCAGATGGAATCCTCTCTCAATTCTCCCCTCCCTCGAGGGGAGCCTGCCCGAGCCGGGCAAAACCGGCCAGGGGGGATGGAGGGGAGGGTGGATATAATCACTCCACCCCTACCTCAATCTTCCCCTCTCCGAGCCGGAGGCTCTACTGAGCCGGAGGCCCTCAAGGGGGAGGAAAATGCTTCCGCTCCGATCCCGGGAAAGATTCTCTTCTTCGACCTGGAGACGCAGAAATCAGCGGCGGAGGTGGGGGGCTGGGAAAAAGCGGACGCGATGCGGATGTCGATCGCGGTGGTCTGGGATTCGCTGGCTAATGCCTACCTCCGGTTCCGGGAATCCGGGATGGAAGAGCTGGCTCGGGCCCTGAAAGGCGCGGACCTGGTGGTGGGTTTCAATACTGAGGGATTTGACTACCAGGTGCTGTCGGCCTACCCCGAGTTTACTGATGTCGAAATCAAGACCCTGGATATCCTGCTCGAGCTCAAGAAAACCGTGGGGATGAGGATCAGCCTGAAAAACTTGTCCAGCTCAACCCTGGGAAAAGGAAAGCTTGGGGACGGACTTCAGGCCCTGGACTGGTTCCGGGCGGGGGATTTCGACCGGCTTTTTGAATACTGCGAAAAGGATGTTGAACTGACCCGGGAACTCTTCGAGTTTGGGCTGAAATACGGCTACCTTCTGCTGGAGAAGGGCGGGCAACTGGTCCGGGTGCCGGT
>JAPLJL010000237.1 GCA_026388615.1 Pseudomonadota bacterium
AGTGCTTCACCATGAAATTGATGTAGTCCGAGGTGATTTCACGCTCCTCCCTCCCTCCGGGCTGGAGGCCCGACGGGCTGGAAGCCGGCCTGTAAGACTTCCCTCTCAGATTGGACGATGCCAGCTTCCCGATTTTTTGGATCTCTTTCCCGTAGAGGGTATCCTTCCCGGAGCAGACCTTGAAACCGTTGTATTCGGGCGGGTTGTGCGAGCCGGTGATCATCACCCCGCCCCGGGGTTTCAGGTGGAAAAGCGAGAAGTAGAGCACCGGCGTGGGGCAGACCCCGAGATCTATGACCGAAAGCCCGGCTTGGGCCAAACCGGCCGCGAGGGCGTCTTTCAGGCGGGGGGAACTCAGGCGGGCGTCCCGGCCGACGGTTACTTTTTTGCTCTTCCCGGGGGCGTAGCGGAGCAGGTAGGTCCCGATCGCCCGGCCGAGCTGTTCGATGCCCGCGGAGGAAAATTCCTCTTCCGCGATCCCGCGGATGTCATATTGGCGGAAGCAGTGGCTGGGGATTTTCATGACCGATCTGACTTGAAGTTCAAAGTTCAAAATCCAAATGACAAAATAATGCCAAAGTTCAAATAAAGTTCAAAAAATACTAAAAATCCGGTCTGTTATTTTGTTTTGATATTTTTATTTTTGAAATTTATTTGTCATTTGAACTTAAGCATTTGAACTTTTAATGATGCCCTTTGACCAGCTTTTTGAGTCCTTCTTCGAAGGAGCATACCGGCTTGTACCCGAGCTTGCTTTGGATCTTGCCGATATCGGCCACGGAATTTTTTACCTCCCCGCTCCGGGGCGGGGCGTAGACGGGCTTCTGCGAGCGTTTCAGCAGGACCTGGAGCTGGCGGTACATCTCGTTGACTGACACCCCCTGGCCGCCCGCCACATTGAAAACCTCGCCGGAAAAATCGCGGGCTTTTTCCGCCGCCAGCAGGTTGGCCCGGACCACGTTGGCCACGAAGGTGAAGTCGCGGGTCTGCTCCCCGTCCCCGAAAATGGTGGGGCGCTTATTTTCCTTTAAAAATTGAATGAATTTGGGGATCACGGCCGAATACTGGGAGGTGGGGTCCTGCCGGGGGCCGAAAACGTTGAAGTAGCGCAGGCAGATGATATTCATCCGGTAGAGCCGGGAATAGGTGATGCAGTATTTCTCCCCCGCGAGCTTGGAAACCGCATAGGGGGAAAGCGGGTTGGGAACCCCCGTCTCCCGGATCGGCAGGGTCTGGTTGTCGCCATAGATGGAGGAGGAGGAGGCGAAGACGATGGCTTTCACCCTGGCGGTCCGGGCGGCGTCGAGGATGTTGATCGTGCCCCCCACATTGACCTCGTTGGTGGTGATGGGGTCGGCAATCGAGCGGGGGACGGAGGGCAGGGCCCCCTGGTGGAAGATCACGTCCATCCCCCGGACCGCCTCGATCACCACGTGGTAACTGCGGAGATCGCCCTCGACCACCTCGATCCGGTCGCCGAACCCGGTGAGGTTGCCCCGCTTGCCCGTGGCGAAGTTGTCCAGGATCCGGACCTTGGCCCCCTTCTTTTTCAGGAGCGCTTCCACGATGTTGGAGCCGATAAATCCCGCCCCGCCAGTCACTAAATAGCGCATGCTCATGCTCCGTTCTGATTTGCCTGCGCGACCGCCGACCGCTGCCTGCCCGAGCCGGGCAAGACCGGCCAGGGACCGCCGACCGCCGACAAGACAAACCCGCACTCTAAGTTAAAGAGCGCCTGAATGCCTGAAGTTTAGCAAAAAATTTCTCACTGAAAGCGTAAATACCATTGAATTCCTCAATAGCAATATATTTCCGTTTCAGGATAACATGCAAACACGCCACGCATTCAACCAGGGAACGGATGGCCATGCCAATGAACCTTTTCTGTTCACGATCGGTTTGGCTGGTCGAACCTTCAGCGATGTTCAGGGAAATGGACGTTGCCGCCCGGTTTATCTGGGATCTCAGGTTGGAATCTTCAAATGATGGTAATTTTCCCGAGACGTGATAGATCAGATCGATACATTCTAAAGATAATTGCCAGATTTCTAATTTTTCGAATTTAAATCCCATTTATTTCTTTGTGGCGGTCGTCTTCTTTGCCTTTGGGACACCCTGGGCGAGCCTCGGGGCCAGCCGAGCCGTCGGCTCGGGCAGGCGGCGGTCTGCGGTCGTATTTATTTTCTCCGCTGTTTTCGGTCATTTATCAGTGTTCTTTTATATTTAAACTGCGGTCTGCGGTCCGCGGTTGGCGGTCGTTTTCTTCGCCTTTACGGCGGTCTGCGGTCGGCGGTCGGCGGTCGTTTTGACATACCACTGGTATGTCAAAACGATCCCTTCTTTGAGCGCTATCTTCGCTTTCCAGCCCAGCTTGTTGATCCGGGAGACGTCCACCAGCTTCCGGGGCATCCCGTCCGGCTTGGTCCGGTCGTAAACTATCCGGCCCCGGAACCCCACGACCTCGCAGACCAGCTCCGCCAGTTCCTTGATGGTCGCTTCTTTCCCCGCCCCGATATTGATAATTTCGTCCTGGTTATAGTTCTTCATTAAAAACAGGCCGGCTTCGGCCAGGTCATCCACGTGCAGGAATTCCCTCCGGGGGCGGCCCGTGCCCCAGACGATAATTTCCTTTTTATTCCGCGTCTTGGCTTCATGGGCCTTGGCGATAATGGCCGGAAGGAAGTGGGAGGTTTTCAGGTCGAAATTATCCTCCGGTCCGTAGAGGTTGGTGGGCAGGGCCGAGATGAAGTTGGTGCCGTACTGGCGGTTGTAAGACTGGCACATGATAATCCCGGCGATCTTGGCGACGGCGTAGGGCTCGTTGGTGGGCTCGAGGGGCCCGGTCAGCAGGTATTCCTCCTTCATCGGCTGGGGGCACTCGCGGGGATAGATGCAGGTGCTTCCCAGGAACAGGAGCTTTTTCACGCCCGCGCGGTAGGCGGAATCGATCACGTTGGTCTGGACCTCCAGGTTTTCCCGGATAAAATCGCCCCGGTAGGTATTGTTGGCGAAGATTCCGCCCACTCGGGCCGCCGCCAGGAAAACATAATCCGGCTTTTCGGTTGAGAAAAATTTCTCGACTTTGCTCTGCCGGGTCAGGTCCAGCTCTTTATGGGTGCGGGTGACCAGGTTGCGGTATCCCTCTCTCAAAAGGGCGCGGGTGATCGCGGAGCCCACGAGGCCACGGTGACCGGCGACATATATTTTTGATTTGGTGTTCATCTAGTGTGGTGTCTCAGTAAAAACCTTACAATAATTTTTTCGTAGGGGAGCCCCTCCCTGGCCGACGCGAGCGTCAGCTCGGGCAGGCCGCGGGCTCCCTCATTCGGGCGGCCGTGGAAGTCCGCCCCTACATAATCAAAACCGAGGATCTTAACCACTGTAAAGCCGTTTCTGGGACACTACACTAGTTATCGTTAGGGGTAAGGGGTTAGGCGTTAGGGGTTTGTTTTACGTTTTACGCTTTACGCCTTACGCTTTACGCCTTACGCTTTACGACTTACGGTCCTTTTCCATTTATTCTGCTGCGCTTTACCCCTTACGCCCCTGGCCGACACGAGCCGTCGACTCGGGCAGGCTGACGCCTCACGTTTTACGTCCGCAACCTCTTTTTCTGCCAACTTGAGATCCGCCGCCGTCATGATCCGGATCAGCTCGGCGAATTTCACTTTCGGGCGCCAGCCGAGCTTGTTCGCGGCCTTGGCGGGATCGCCGATCAGGATTTCCACCTCGGTGGGGCGGAAGTAGCGGGGGTCGATCTCGACCAGCGTCTTCCCGGTTTTCCGGTCCACCCCGACCTCCTGCTTTCCCTTTCCCCGCCAGCGGATTTCCACCCCCAGCTCGGCGAAGGTCCGTTCGGTGAACTCCCGCACGGTGTGTTTCTCTCCGGTGGCGATCACGTAGTCGTTCGGCTTCTTCTCCTGGAGCATCATCCACATCGCCTCGACGAAATCCGGGGCGTAGCCCCAATCGCGCTCGGCGTCCATGTTACCCAGGAAAAGCTTGCTTTGCAGTCCCAGGAGGATGCGGGTGGCGGCCCGGGTGATCTTGCGGGTGACGAAGGTTTCGCCCCGCCGGGGCGACTCGTGGTTGAAAAGGATCCCGTTGCAGGCGAAGAGACCGTAGGCCTCCCGGTAATTGACCGTGACCCAGTAGGCGTAAAGCTTGGCCGCTGCGTAGGGGCTGCGGGGATAAAACGGGCTGGTTTCCGACTGGGGGAGATCCTCCCGCCCCCCGAAGAGCTCGCTGGTGGAAGCCTGGTAAAACCTGGGCTTGATCCCCAGTTCCTTGATCGCGTCCAGGATCCGGAGCGTGCCGACCGCGTCCACCTCGGCGGTGTACTCGGGCACCTCGAAGGAAACCTGGACGTGGCTCTGGGCCGCCAGGTTGTAAATCTCGTCGGGCTTGACCTTCTCCAGGACCCGGTTCAGGTTGCTCGAATCGGTCAGGTCCCCGTGGTGGAGGAAAAACCTGACCCCGCTCTGGTGGGTGTCCTGGTAGAGGTGGTCGATCCGGGCGGTGTTGAACAGGCTGGCCCGGCGGATGATCCCGTGGACCTCGTAGTTCTTCTTCAGCAGAAATTCCGCCAGGTATGATCCGTCCTGTCCGGTGATGCCGGTAATTAGGGCGCGTCGCATAGAGGATCCTCCGCGTTTTGGGTCATGGGTGATAGGTCATAGGTCATGGGTATTAGGAAAAGATTATAAATCATAGATCTAGTTTATAGGTTATGGGTGATAGATCATAGGGAAAAGATAAAAGATCAGGGTTGTTGTTTCCAGGAGTTTAAGGATCTTTCCAGGGAACGCAGCATCTTTCCGCACGTGGCATAACGGCTGGTTAAATCCTGAAACCGGTCATCGGATAAGTATTTTTTTCGAAGCGCCATGCTTAAATGATGCTCGGTTTCGCGGAGTTCACCCTGGGCGCGGTTTATTCCTTCCAGGTAAATATTGATGTGTTTGTTGTTCCAGCCTTCTCGCCCTGTTAAATATTAATCCGTGATTGTTTCCGAGTCCAAGCAATTTTTCATCCTATTTCTTAAATATCTTTTCCCCCATGTTGTTTTCAAATATTTTTCTCTGTGTAAAGCATCCTTTTGATTTAAGCAACCTTCATAATAAATAAGTTTAAATGGTCTTCTATTCTTCGTAATTGGTACTTGTCCTTCAAAATGTGCGGCAATCCTTTTTTCTAGATTTTCAGAATATCCGGTATAGAACTTATTATCCTTTAAACTTAGCAAAACATAGACGTAGTACATTTGCTATTTAACAGGGCAGGCCAGATTGGCAGGCGAAGAGTTTGAAGACCTTCTTAATTGAGAACCAAGTTCGTATAGTTCAAATTTAGGAAAAGAGAAAGTCAAATCGTTGACCTCGATATGGAGATCGCAAAGCTTCTGATAAACCTCGAGATCTTT
>JAPLJL010000338.1 GCA_026388615.1 Pseudomonadota bacterium
CCCAGACATTGCGGTTGGCTTGGTCAGCTGCCATTAAATGACGTCCGTCCTTATTCTTTTCTCTTGGCCCCTGAGGCTCTCTTAACCGTGGCTTTTGGAAACCGAGATTGCGTCGGAGTTTTGGCTCCTCGACATGACAGTTATCTTGTCATTTGGGCATGTATGTATTCAGGATTTTCTCGACTGTAAAATCTCCAGCAACTTATGTTTCTGCACCTTTCCCGTCGCGGTCATGGGTAGTTCCTCTTCCTTCATAAATTCAATTATCTCGGGAATCGTGTAGCTCGAGATGTTGCCTTTGCAGAACTCCCGGATTTCCTCGGGGGTGCATTCCACCCCTTCCTTGGATACGAGGACCACCCCCACCCTTTCCTCCTTGACCGGGTCGGGGATGCCCAGGACATGGGCGTGGATCACCTTGGGATGCGTGGTCAGGTAAGACTCCACTTCCAGGGGGGAAACGTTAATCCCTCCGGTCTTGATCATTTCCGTGATCCGGCTTTTGAAACGGAAGAAACCCCGGGTATCAATCTTCCCGCGGTCGCCGGTGTGGAAAAATCCTTCGGCATCAAAGGTTTCCGCCGGGTCCTTCTTGTAATAGCCTTTCATCACGTTGATACCCTTGACGCAGATCTCCCCCACCTCCCCGGGCGGAACCCGCTCCCCGGTTTCGTTAATGATCTTGAATTCCACCCCCGGGAAAGGAAGGCCCTGGGTCTTGATCCGGGTCTCAGGGGGATCATCGCCCCGGGTGCAGGCGCAGGCGGTGCAGGTTTCGGTCATTCCGTACATATTCACCCCGCCGATGCCGTCTGCGTGTTTCAAGCCCATGAGCAGGTCCCAGGGACCGGTGCCCTTGTGCAGATGAGTGAGATTGGTATTGGGGTAATCGGGATGCTCCATGATCGCCCGCACTGTATTAGGCCAGGCGTGGAAGGTGGTGCATTTTTCCCTTTCCAGAAGTTTCAGGGCCTCGCCGGGCTCGAAGGTCTCCTGAAAAACCAGGCAGGCCCCGTGGGTAACCGTTCCCAGGGTTACGTTGCAGCAGCCGGCACTGAAAAAGAGGGGGAAATACAGCCAAGCCCGGTCATTTTCATTCAGGACTTGGTGCTCGCCGATCTGATATCCGTTCGAAACCAGGGCCTCGTGCACGTGCATCACCCCCTTGGGAAATGAGGTGGTGCCGGAGGTATAGAGAATCTGGGCCAGATCCCATGGCATCACCTCGGCCCGGGACTTTTCCAGGTGGGCGCTGCCGACCTTTTCCCCCCTCCGGCAGAATTCCTCGTAAGCAATCGCGCCCCGGGGTTTATCCTGGCCCCAGAAGATGACGTTCTTTAAAAACGGCAGTTTCTCGCTTCGGAAGGTTCCGGGATCGTTATCCTTAATGGCCGGAAGAATTGACTTGATCTGTTTCGAATAGTCGTTTTTCAGAAAACGATCCACCAGGAAAAAGGTGGAAGCGTCGCAGTGTCTGAGAACGTAGTCGAGTTCCTTCTCCTGGCTCCAGGTGGAAACCCCGACGAAGATGGCGCCGATGGAGGTGACGGCGAAATACAGGTAAAGCCAGTCGGGAGAATTCCGGTAGAGCACCGCTACCCGCTCGCCCTTGACCACCCCGAGGTCGATCAGGGCCCGGGCCCGCTTCTCCACTTCCTGCTCGAATTGCCGGTAGGTGATCCGCTGGTCGCGGAAAATCATTACCTCCCGGTCGGGATAGCGTTCGGCCATCTCCACGATCAGGTTTCCCAGGGTC